>JAGAOB010000099.1 GCA_017623895.1 Clostridia bacterium | reverse complement strand
GACGGCACAGGCAAGCATTGAGGAGCTCATCCGCGTATCTGCCCCCAATACGACTCGTGGACGGGGCCGAAGCTCGTCGGTCAACACCATCGCCGCCGCGCGACCGAGATACAGTGCCAATTCGCAGGTCAGTGCCTCATTTGCAATTCCCCGCGCTCCGTCGGTTCCGAACAATCTTCCCATAATCAATCCCACTCACTTTCTTTGGTTTGCTTCGCTACGATGTGGCCCGAATCCTTGAAAATGCAGTTTTCGGCGACGAACCCTCGCACGCGGGACAAAGGATAAACGGTGGAGTTCCTTCCGAGCACCGTCCCCGGACATAACACGCTATTGCATCCTACCTCTACCCCGTCCCCCACGGCGGCACCGAACTTTTTGCGTCGTGTGGAGAGTTTCTCTCCGTCGATAAGGACGGTGACCTCTGAACGGTCGCTTTTCACGTTGGAGCAGACTGCCCCCGCCCCATGATGAGCCTTATATCCCAACACCGAATCCCCCACGTAATTAAAATGCGGAATCTGAACCCCATCGAACAACAACGCGTTTTTTACCTCGGTGGAATTCCCCACCACGGCGTTCTGTCCAATGACGGCGCTCCCCCGCAAAAAGGCGCCTTGTCGCACCTGTGCCCCGTGATCCACGATACAAGGACCGAGAAGAACGGCGCTGTCGGCAACCACGGCGTCTCTTGCCACCCAAACCTGGGGAGCGATTTCCTCAAATTCTTGCCGATTCAACCGCGGTCCCGCTTCCCGAATCCAAGAGTCCAGAGAATCAAGAATCTCCCAGGGGTAGGCGTATCGTTCCAAAAGCTCCCACACTCGCGTATGAGAACCATCGTAAAGTGATCGTATTTTTAGCCGGTCCATAATCATTCCTTCTTTCTGTGAACAGAGGATGAAAATTTCTTGATGTTTGTACGAAAAACGTCACGGAAATTTCAAAATCCTGAGGTACAATATTATCAATAAGTTTACATATTGAGAGTGAAATATGAAAAAAATATCTTTTTTGTTGACTCTGCTTTTTTTGCTTTCCTGCGTCGGATGCAGCCAAGAAAACGACCGACGGCAGTTTGAGGCACTGCGGGAGGCCTTCCTGGAACGGGGAGAAAGCGTGGAGGGGTATCAGGTGTCCGAAATCGCCTCCTACGACGGATTTGACTTTTTTTGCGTACGCATCTGTCTGAACACCGACGATGCCGCCACCGTTGACGATTATATGTGGTATGAGGCTGAGGTTATGCTGTTTTCCTCGGAAGCTCAAGCAGACGAAGCCTATCGCCGCAACGAAGAAACGGGCGTAGGAGGGACCTGCAAGCAGCAGGGGAAGATTCTGATCTATTGGATGTCCAAGGATCCCTTTGCGGATCTCTACAACGAAGTATTTCAAAGCGTATTTGAAGAATAAACAGGAAAGGTCGAGTATGAAGAAGGTAGAATATTCCGCCCACGCAAAAATCCCCCAGACTCACGCGGTATCAGTTTATTTTTGCGGAAGAGAGCAGTGCGAGCCGAGCCATTCCTACGGTCCGATGATGCGCACGCAATACCTGTTCCATTACGTGGTCCGCGGAAAAGGAATTTTCCGCACGAAAAACAACGTACACCGTCTTTCGGCGGGGCAGGGCTTTATGATCTTCCCCGATCAGGTGACCTACTACGAGGCCGACCGCGATGATCCGTGGGAATACATCTGGATCGGCTTTGACGGAACCGACGCGGCACAAATCGTGTCCAACGTAGGAATTACGGAAAAGGCCTGCATTTTCAAGGGAGAGCCAGACGGCCGTCTGGAGGGACTGCTGTCCAAGCTTTTGGATTGCTTCAAAACCGATCAAAACGACAAATACAATATTCTGGGACTCTTCTACAGCGTAATGGCGTTTCTTCAGCACAACACCGAGGCCCAAGTCCGCAGCGACCGCGGATACGTGGAAAAAGCGCTGGACTATATCCATCATAACTATGCCTATCGCATCAAGATCGAGGACATCGCCCGTTACGTGGGATTGGACCGAACCTATCTGTTCAAGCTGTTCGTGAAAAACGTGGGCGTTGCTCCCCAAGAATATCTGATTCGCTATCGCCTTGACCACGCGGCGGGAATGCTGACCCAAACCAAGCTCTCCACCACCCAGATCGCATACTCCTGCAGATTTCGGGATTCACCGTCCTTCTGCAAGCATTTCAAGGCCCGCTACCAAATTTCTCCCCTCGCCTATCGCAAGCAAGGGAAAAAGGAATAATCAAATTCCCGTCTCCTCCGAGAAATCGGAGGAGATTTTTTTGCATTTTGCACGAAAAAAACGGTGTCCGCCTGCCCTTCAAATCCAAGTCGACCGATCAAATAAAATCGATCCGCCCCTCCTTCAGCCGATGCAGTGCCGTGGCGCTTCGGGCAACGGATTCTTGAGCGTCAAAGGAACGGCGGACGTAATCCACCACGCCGTCCTTCTGCTCCTCGGACAGCTGGGAATAGAAGCGAGACACCGTCAAATCGTCGGAAAGCTCCGCCAAAAATGCACGCAAAACAATTTTTTTCTTCATCAAAAACACCCTTCCTTCTCTTTTACTTTGTCCAAAAATCGACGGGGTTTTGCTGAAAAATTTTTCTTGTGACTTTTTTCTGAAATCCTTTGTGAAATCTATACAAAGCAGACGGAAATCTCTTATGAAAATCGCTGAAACTTGTTTCTTTTTCATAAATACTATTTACATTTTTAACGGAATATAGTATAATATCATTATGGACTTCTTTTTGACTTACTGCAAGCAAAAAAGACGCCCAACCGACAGAAAACGAAACACTTCTGCGGCAACGCCGTCGGACGCCACGAAGCGACCGTCAAGGCGGAAAGGAGACAAAAACAGGATTATGCAGTACAAAACCGAAAACATCCGCAACATATGCCTTTTGGGTCACGGAGGAAACGGAAAGACCTCACTTGCGGAGGCAATGCTTTATTATACGAAGGGAACCGAACGTCTGGGAAAGATTTCCGACGGGACTACCGTTTGCGACTTTGACCCCGAAGAAATCAAGCGCGGATCGGGAATTTCCGCCGCCTTGGCACCCGTGGAATGGAAGGGCACGAAGATCAATGTCATCGACACCCCCGGATACTTCGACTACGAGGGGGAGGTACTGCAGGGATTGAAGGCCGCCGATGCCGCCGCCATCGTGGTTTCCGCAAAAAACAACCTGCACGTAGGCACCGAAAAGGCGTATAAATACTGTCAGAAAAAGAACCTTCCCAATCTCTTTATCGTCACGAAGATCGACGAGGAAAACGGAGACTTTATGAAGGTTTACACCGCGCTGCGTCAGCAGTTCGGGATGCGGGTGTGCGCCTTGACCTACCCCGTCATCGGGAACGGCAAGGTTATGGGAATGATCGACCTTTTGAAGATGACCTACCGCACCGTGGAGGGGACGAACGCGAAGGACAATCCCATTCCTCCCGCATTGGAGGACACCGTCAAGCGCCTGAAGGACGAATTAAACGAAGCGTTGGCGGAAACCAATGAAGAGCTGATGGAAAAATATTTTGAGGAAGAGCCCTTTACCGACGAAGAGGTGCAGACCGCACTGTCGGTGGGTATTCGCCGCCGTGCACTTTTGCCCGTGCTGTCCTGCTCGAATCTCACGATGAACGGGCTGGAATCCATCCTTAACGCAATGGTGGATGTTCTTCCCGCTCCCACCCCCGCCTCCGAATCGGGCACGGGCGTTTATATCTTCAAGACCGTTGCCGATGCCTTCGGCAAGATCTCCTATTTCAAGGTTCTTTGCGGAACGCTGAAGTCGGGAATGACCCTGACCGACTCCAAAACGGGATTGGGAGAAAAATTCGGTCACATTTACGTAATGAAGGGCAAAAAGCAAACCGAGGTGGAAGAGCTGTCCGCAGGGGACATCGGCGCTGTAACCAAGCTGTCCGCCGCTACCGAAAGCGTACTTACGTCGGGGGTAAAGCTGGAAGTCGCTCCCATTGAATATCCCACGCCCAATCTGAAAATGGCAATCACCGCCAAAAAGAAGGGCGACGAGGAAAAGATCTCCCAAGGGCTTCAGAAAATGATGGAGGAAGATAAAACCTTCACCTATTCTATGGACCCCGAAACGAAGGAACAGATTCTGTGCGGTATGGGAGAGGCCCAGATCGAGGTGCTTTGCTCCCGTCTGAAAGCCCGCAACGGCGTCGAGGTAGAGCTGAAGGCTCCCCGCATCGCCTATCGGGAAACCATTCGCAAAAAGGTTAAAGTGCAAGGAAAGCATAAAAAGCAATCGGGCGGCCACGGTCAATACGGTGACGTGTGGATCGAGTTCGAGCCCTGCACCAGCGAGGAATTGGTCTTTGAAGAAAGCATCTTCGGCGGCGCCGTTCCCAAGAACTTCTTCCCTGCCGTGGAAAAGGGATTGCGGGAATCCACCGCAAAGGGCGTTTTGGCAGGCTATCCCGTCGTCGGTCTGAAGGCGACCCTGGTAGACGGCTCCTACCACGACGTGGACTCCTCGGAAATGGCGTTCAAGACCGCTGCTGGCATTGCCTTCCGCGACGGACTTCCCCAAGCAGCTCCCTGCATTTTGGAACCCATCGGAGAGCTGAAGGTTCAGATCCCCGACGGAATGATGGGCGATATTATCGGCGATATCAATAAACGCCGCGGTCAGATTATGGGAATGAACCCCGCCGCAGACCAGGGCTGGACCGAGGTCACCGCGGAAATCCCGATGTCGGAAACCGCGACCTACGCCATCGACCTGCGCTCCGCAACCCGCGGACGGGGCGTGTTCACCTTGGAATTTTTGCGGTATCAGGAAGCTCCCGCAAATATTGCCGAGCAGGTCATCGCCGCCGCAAAAGCTACAGAATAAATTACACAAAAAAAGAATCCCGACGGTCCGTCGGGATTCTTTTTTTATCGAAGCATCGGCTGAAGCTGTTTTCCGTTCAGCGCGGCGGCGACGGCGTCGGGGATGGTCTGCATATGCGCCACCAGCGACGCCTCCTTTTGGACGGGATCGTCCTGACCGAAGGGAACGAAGAAGTATCCCTTGGTGTTCAGGAGCGTTCCGATATTTTTGGCGTTTCCCGTCAACCCGTCGTTGGTAGAAACAGCGACCAACACGGGACGAGCGTTGCGCAGATGAGCCTTTGCCGCCAGGGTAACGGGGGTGTCAAAAATGCCTCCCGCCAATTTCCCCAAGGTGTTCCCCGTACACGGAGCAATCACCAAAAGATCCAATAATTTTTTCGGACCGATGGGCTCGGCGGCGGCGATGGTATGGATAATGGGGCGCTTGCAGATATCCTCCACGGCGGTGCGAAATTCTTCCGCGGTTCCGAAGCGGGTATCGGTGTTATAGGCGTGAAACGACATAATGGGAATCAGCTGATAGTGCTCTGCCAGCTGCTTCATCACGGGTAAAATCCTGCGAAACGTGCAGAACGACCCGCACAGGGCAAAGCCGACGGTTTTGCGTTCCAAAGGCGTGCCACTTCCTTTCTGTTAAAGGGTTTTCAGAATATGAATCACGGTTTTTGCCAAATCCTCCCCTGCCGTAACAGGGGCGACCTTTCCCGGAAGGGCGGGACCGTCGATCACGGTACGAGAAAGGGCTTGCGCACACGATCGGTCCAAACCTCCCGGAGGGGAAGCAAGCTCCACGAAGACGGCGTACGGCTCCGATTCCCGAAGGACAGATTCGGTCAAGAGGACCTTCGGGACGGTGTTGAATATTGCCTGAAATCCCTGCAAATACAGTTCTTTGGTGTCCATTGTCCTCCACCCGCGAAGCCCTGCGTCCAAACGGTCCTGCGCCTTTCGGGCGGCAACGGTAATCGAAGCCCCCATCGAAGACAACACCGTCGACAACCGCTTGCCTACTGCCCCATACCCCACGATCAGGCAATCCATTCCGAATACCGTACGGTCGGTGTGACGAATCAACAGATCCAACGCACCCTCCGCCGTGGGAACGGCGTTGCGAAGCTTCAGATCCTCCCGTTGGGACAAATCCACGTAGTGGGAGAAGGGATTGTCGGGGATCGGTCCGCCGATTACCGTGATGCTCGGATCAAGCTCCGTTTCGGACAGAAATTCCTCCAAGGTGGGCGGGGTCTCGGTCAAGGGTGCATTCAACCGCCCCTGCTTGAGACAGGGAAACGGTAGCACCACAGCGGAAAAATTCCGATCCTCGATGGGTCTGCGGTGGGGGAGCGCATAAGTTACGATCGAAAATCCTTGCTTTTTCATATATTCAACTGCCGAGAGAGTCCTTCGGTCTCCCCCTGCAAACAAAATCTTCCTCATAGCATCCTCCCGAAAAAGGTCTGTTCCATCTTATGAAAAGAGGAAGAAGTTTGTGCCGAAAAAAGCGGCGTAGCCAAAGGCTGCGCCGCACATTCCATACGGTACAAAGGGACCCCCTCCGTAAGGAAAGTGTCCCTTGATGGATTTGTCTTATTCCTGCTCCGCAATACTGATTTTAATGCTTCCGCTGGAGGTTTTGATCTCGCACAGATCCGCGTTTGGAACCGAGGAAGGAACCCGCACGGAGCCCGAGGTGCTCGTAGCGTTAAATACCTTTTCGCTGCAAACCGTTCCCCGAACCGAGCCGCTGGTGGTCTGAATGGAAATATAGCCGCCGTCACAACGGTCCAGCCTTATGCTTCCGCTGGTGTTTTTTACCAACAGATTCCCGCGGGATATTACGTCGGTCAACGCCACCGTCCCGCTGGTATGCTTCAAGGAAAACGCCTCGGATGCCACAATATGCTCCGCTTCGACAGAGCCGCTGGTTCCCTCCAGAGTCAAATAATCGCAGGTGACATTTTCCACGTCGCAGCCCCCACTGGTCGTCACAAGGGTCAAGCGATCGCAGGTAATATTCTCCACGTCGCAAGCCCCGCTGGTCGCCTTTAGGTTCATCTGTCCGCAGGTCACGTTATCTACCTCCAACCGTCCGCTGGTCACCGTCCCCGAAATCTCATTTACGGAGATCCCAGTGACCGATAGCTTCCCCGAGGAGACGTTGGCAATCAGAGTCTGCTTAACGTCGGCACAATAGCGGATCGTCCCCGAAGTCACCGTTGCCGTTGCACGGTCAAATACGATCCCTTCACAAACCGTCAAAGCATTGCTTCGCACCTTGGCGGTCAGGTTTTGGTATTCCCCCTTGGGGAGCGCCACCGTCAGCGTAGGGGTCTTAAAAGAAAAAAATTGAATCCTCTCATACCATTTCCGAAGATCCACCCCACGGATCTCTAACACACCCTCGGTTACCAATATCGAGTAGGAGACCTTTTCGGTATCGTAATGGGAGACCGAAACGCCTCCGTCTTGGGAGGGAACGATCTCCACGTCGGTGTCCCATACGTCCACCGAAACGGAAGAAAACGGCTGAGAGATGGAATCGGTCTTCCGTTCTCCCACGTCGCTTTCTGTCAAGGCTTCCGGCGTAGTACCCAAGAGCCCAACTGAAATTGCCATAATCGTAATACCTCCCAGCATAATTCCGAAAGCGGTAATCAGCGTTGATACGATTCCTTTCATACAGCACGCTCCTTTCGGAGGATCATACGGATCAATCCCCATACCGTCCATTTGGTCGCTTTCGCCATCCCAAGCGTGGCATACTTACATCCCAACGACAAAAGCACCGTGAATCCCACGAGAAATACGCCCGCCCCAAAAATAAGAAGCCCCTCGCCTCCGCGATCAACGAAGAACAGTGCCGTTCCCACCACGTGCAGAGCAATCCCCGACGCTCCCGTGGCGATCCCAACCACGTGCAGCGCCACAACCAACGCCCAAAACGCGGTCAAACACGCAAACACCACCGCCCACAAAACTAAAATAAACGGCGATAAAAAGCCAACCACCCAAGGATTTCGCAGCGCGTATCCCGTGGGCCCGGTCGACGCGTCGGCGACAGACGAAGAAGCCGCAAACCCAGACGATGCGGACGCAGAAGCTGCAGGCGCAGAAGATGCAGGCGAACCTGCAGGCGCAGAAGCCGCAGGGACATCGGCAACAGACGAAGAGGCGGCAGGTGCGTCGGCAACAGGCGCGTCGGCGACGGACACGGAAGCCGTGCAAGTCGTGTCGACGACACCGCAAGAGGGTCGAGTATCCATTTCTGCAGAGGACTGGGACGTATTCCCAAGCCCTTGGGATAGAATCTGGGAGGTGATACGGGACAGATCCCCCATATTAGCAACCGCCTCTGTCTCGGTCATTCCGTCTTCCATACGGTCGGCGATCATTTCACTGTAAAAATCCACCGACCGTTCGCGGTCGTCGGAGGAAAGAGCGCTCAAACGGGAGCGAAGGGCTGATAAAAATTCTGACTTCGTCACGTGGCATCCTCCTTTATAATAAACTGATGAATTGCTTCCAATTCTTTCCATTCCTCGGAAAATGCGGCCAGCTTCGCCCGTCCCGAGGGAGTAATGCGATAATACTTCCGCAGACGCCCGTTGTGAGCTTCCGCACGCACGGTGAGAAGATCCGCCTCCTCCAACCGACGAAGGATGGGATATAGGGTAGATTCAGACATCATCACGTAAGGCTTCATATCCTTAATCATCTGATATCCGTAGGAATCCTTGTCTTTTATGGCGGCAAGGACGCACAGCTCCAGCAGTCCCCGCTTTAATTGGATATCCACAAAATACCCCCCCTTCAATCAATACTATATCACACATAGTATTCTTTGTCAAGAGGACTGCGCTATTTTTTTCAAAAAAGACAAATTCTTCGCCCTTGACCCATTCCAATCCGTCGTCCAATTCGGAAACGACCTCGGATGCTTCCGACCGCAACACTTCCTCATCCTCCGACACAACCACAAACGACATCCCCGTCTTTGTCCGGATTCCGAACTGTGGAAAAGGAAGTTCCCACAAAAAAGGACCTGTTGCGGCTAATCGAACAAAAAAATGACCCGCCCGAGCATCGGGCGGGGGTGTTTCTTATTCTTCTTGAAGTGCCGAGGAGAGCAGGGTGTCTCCGTAGACGAAGTCATAGGATGCGGCGGCGAATATGCCCGCAGGCTCGGAGAACAGAACGTCGCATCGCACGATGCCGCCGCCCTGGGCGTTGACCTCTTCCACCACGGCGGGGATCAGCATCCGTACCGACGCCAGATCCTCCCGCGGAACGTTCACCGTAACGTTGACCGTTTTCCCCGTCAGCCCCACCGTGGGCTGTGCGCGAAGATCTGCAGAGCATCCGTTCTTAGCTAATTCGTACTTCAGCTTCAGCAGGGTTAAATCCTCGTTCAGTGTTTCTACGCGGGAGGTGGTGGCGCCCGACCTCGTATCGACCTGATTCACCGTACCCGTCAGGAGCGTTTCTCCGTTTTTGACCAAGATCCACTCAACCGTTTGGGGGGCTTTTTTCGCCCGCAAGGCGTTTAACGCATCCCGACAGGAGAGGATTCCCAAGGCGTCGCCCTCAAAGGTCAGGGTCAAAACGTCATTTTTTAAACTGCATTTCTTGACCGAGACACCTGCGGCCCGTAAGATCCCCCGATAGGGATTGGAGAAGGAAAGCACCGTACAAAGCAAGGCAAGAACCAACACGGTCAAGATCCCGCCCCCAATCAGGGCAATACGGTTTTTTCTCAAAAAGGTAGCCTTTCGGCGTCCACGCCGTCCCAAAACCGTTCCCCTCCTTTCGGGACAATCCTCAAAATTATGCCTTTATCATACCATAAAACCAAGGGTTTGTCAAGTTCTTTACGGACTTTGTCGAAAGGTTTTCAGGCGACGTGTCACAAGTCGACGGTCTTTTCGGAATATCCGTGATACAATGGTCATATCATCCACGGGGAGGAATGTGCCATTCAGGACCGAATCCGAAGCCTGACGGCGGAAATTTCGCCGAAAACGGTAGTTTTACGCTTATTCGAAGCCTTTTTAGGCTGTCTTTTCTCCAATATCATCCTCGCTCGGGGCATTATGCCCTTCGGAGTCGCCTACGCCACCGCGGGCTCTCTCTTCGGTTTTTTAGGCGTTTTCGCAGGGCATCTTGTCTCGGGACGGGACACGTTGCGCATTTTAACCTCCTGCTTTATGGCTCGGATCTTTCGTATGACCCTTCCCTCCTTTATCGAGGAAAACCGTCCGTTGTCCTATTTCCTGTTCACCCTTTGGGGAACGATGCTGGGCGGACTTGCAGGCTTCTTTTTTTCGGAATACACCCCCAAAGAAAATATGGCGTTTATGCTCAACGGACTGCTAAGCGGCGGCTTGGCGTGGCTTTTTTCTATGGCAGCGTCCGCTTTTTCTCCCCGACCGCTGGGAAATACGGCGTTGCGATACGTCTGCTGCTTACTCTCCTTGTCGGCAGTGCTGCTGGGATTGATGAGCTATGGGGGCCTTTGGGAAACGGCGGGACGGACGGCGCTGATCTTTCTGATACTGTGCGTAGGATTCAAGTGCAGCTTTTTCTATACGCTGTCCACAGCGGCGGTGACGGGATTGGTCTTATGCCTGTTTTCTCCGTCTCGGATCTACTTTTTTTTGATGATCGTGGTAGGAACCCTTTTGTCCGCGGCCCTGAAATCCTTTGGGAAATACGGACAGATTTTTTCTTACCTTCTTTCTTCGTTGGTCCTGTGGCTCTGCACCGAGCGATCCTTCGGGCTATTTTCGTCTCTGATCTCCATCGCCTTGGCAGGACTGCTTTTTTTGATGGTTCCCGTGCGGCTGATGTCTCTGTTGACCAAAGCCACCGTGCCCGTGGGGGGAGGGTACGGGAAATGGAAAAAAGCGCGGTTTCGTTTAACCAAGCAGGGAAATACCCAACGGTTGCGGGGGGAAGAATCGGTCTGCCGTACGTGTCCCAAGCGAATCTTGTGCCTGACCAAATTCCGAACGGAAACGGCACAAGCCTTTGACGAGATTCGTACGGGGGTACGAAACCACGATCTGCGGCCGCCTCGGGAATTTTTGGATCGCTGCGTGCGGTTCCCCGAGGTGATTGCCGCCCTGCGCTCCGACGAGGAGACGGCGTTCGGACTGCACTACGCCAAGGCGTTTGCCCAAAAAGAGGGGGAACTGTTCTGCGGAGATACGGCGGGGGGATTCCGTACCGCAGACGACCGCTTCGTGTTCACCATTACCGACGGAATGGGAAGCGGAACGAAGGCGGCGCGGCAAAGTGTAAAGGCGGTGCGAGTAATGGAAAACCTCTCCAAAAACGGTCTGGAGCAGGCAGACATTTTGAAGGTGCTGAACCGAAGCCTGCTGGATTCCGCCGAAGAATCGGTACTGGGCGTGGACGTGGCAACGGTGGATCTGAAAAGCGGCGTTTGCGATTTGTTCAAGGCAGGCGCCGCCCCCACCTACATTCTGCGAAACGGCATCGTTTACGAGATCGGAAGCGAGACCTTGCCCATCGGGATGCTGGACGAGGCGGACATCAAGCACGAGCGCTGTACCTTGGCAGACAAGGATTATCTGGTCCTGATCTCCGACGGCGTTTTGGGAAAAGACAAAAAATGGCTCTCCGAATACCTGAACCGAGCCCCCGCCCCGCGGGACTGCGTCACCCTCGCCGACGGCATCTTAAAGGAAGCCAAAAAATCGGGACGCAACCGCATCGACGACGTGACGGTGCTGGCAGTGCAGATTAACAAGGTGGCATAGGGACGGGAGACGGTGTACCTTTTCTTTTCACGTGAAAAGAAAAAGTACCAAAAAGAAAAGCAAAATCCGGCGGAATACTCCGCCGGAAGTTTTTATCAAACTTGTATGAATGATTAATTTTTCATTCCTTTTCAATTCTTATCTTTAATCTATATTCATCTTCAGTATACCAAAGATCAAGTTCATATCCATCATCACTTGTTGCAGTATAATATGTAGAAGATGGATCATCATCTACAAAACCTAATTCTTCCATTCTTTTAGTATATGCGTTGTAATCCTCTTTTGTTACACCATAACATTGAATCTCAAAGCAATCTTCTTCATCATCTGTTATCACATGATGTTTTCCTACTGGTTTCTCTATTCTTTTTGCAATTTCACTTTTTGACCAAATATCAACATCAAGAGTTTCTGTATCTAATTTCCATTTTTCAGATTCAAAATCATAATAAGCTATATATAACTTATTATCTTCTCCCACTACACCAATTTCTAATTCTTCTGGTTCCATTAATTCAAATTGTTCATCAGTTGGATAATCGTACCAACATAAATCTTCATAACCAACAGTGAATCTTAAATCTGTTAATGTTTCGCCCTTTGATACCAACATATTACGACTACCTCTTAAGGTTACGCCTTTTGGAGTGTCATCTTCTTCTATATACCCCTCATGTTCATTCATAAAATCATCATAAACACCTAATTCATTTTCACTTACTTCATCTTTTACCTTATAACTAAATTCAACAGCAATTATATCGTATTTAGAATTATTTGTCATATAAAAAACATAGCAGTCATAACCTTTATATTTGCTGGAAATTGTTTACCATTAAAAGTCCTCTATAGACAAATCACTTGCTTTTAATGCTTTATTAAATAGACCTCCACCACTTTCATTTTTGTTTTGACACGCGGTTAATGTTACAATCATCACAATAGACAATACAATAAAAAAGAATCTCTTTTTCATATCCTATTTCCTCTCTAACAGTAATTTTAAATTTTTTTGCAAATCTATGATAATATAAAAAAGCTATTCTAACATAGCTTCCAATTTTAACTTTGAGGGTTCCCATATAATTATTACTCTTCTGTTCATAAATTTCGTCTCCAATATCATTTTTTCTTTATTATAGCACAAATTTTTTTGTTTGTCAAGCAAAAATATCATTTTGATAATGAATTATCAAAATTATATTGGTATGATATAATAGGAAACAGAAAGGAGCAAGGATCATGATTGCCGATAAAGTAAAATTATTGCGAGAGGCGCAAGGGATGACGCAGGCTGACCTTGCTCGGAAATTAGGCGTAACCCGGTCGGGGGTCAACGCATGGGAAATGGGAATTACCGTCCCCTCTACCCAATATGTGGCCGCCTTAGCAGGAGTGTTTGACGTATCTTCAGACTACCTTTTGGGCATCGAAAAAACCGCCACCGTCAGCGTAGAAGGTCTGACCGAGCGGCAAGTCGCTGCCGTCAGGGAAATCATATCCTGCATGAAAGACAAATAAAAATATTGAGGGTGTCGGTTCCGTGAAGACCGACACCCTGTTTTGCATCTTAATACTTATCTTTCCCAGCGCATAAAATGCGTCGGCTTCGGCTTTTTCTTTGGTGCTTTCTTTTTTCAGAAGAAAAAGGAAAGCACACCTTTCCCCTTACAATGTCTCAGCCATAACGGCTTTGATGGTATGCATTCTGTTTTCGGCTTCATCGAAGACGATGGATTGTGCCGACTCGAAGACCTCGTCGGTGACTTCCATCGCGGTTCGGCCGAATTTTTCTCCCATTTCCTTTCCCACGGCGGTGTTTAAGTCGTGGTAGGCGGGCAGGCAGTGCATAAAGCGACATTGGGGGCCTGCATTGTCCATCAGGGCCTTGTTTACCTGATAGGGGCCCAGGTCGCGGATTCGTTGCTCCCATACCGCGACGGGCTCGCCCATAGAAACCCACACGTCGGTGTAGATCACGTCAGCGTTCTTGGTGGCTTTCACGGGATCGGTTTCAAAGCGGAGCGTAGCACCTGTTTCGGCGGCGATTTTGTTGCAGATATCAATCAAATTTTGATCGGGAAAATACTCCTTGGGAGCGCAGGCGGTAAAATTTAAGCCCATTTTGGCGCACCCAACCATCAGAGAATTGCCCATATTGAACCGCGCGTCTCCCATATAGACGAAATTGATTCCCCGAAGCTTTCCGAGGTGCTCTCGGATGGTCAGGAAATCCGCCAAGATCTGGGTGGGATGAAATTCGTCGGTCAATCCGTTCCACACGGGCACGGGAGCGTATTTCGCCAATTCTTCGACGATGGTCTGCCCAAATCCCCGATATTCGATGCCGTCGTACATTCTCCCCAACACCCGAGCGGTGTCTGCGATCGATTCTTTTTTCCCGATCTGGGATCCGGATGGATCCAAATAGGTTACACCCATACCAAGGTCCCGTGCGGCGACCTCAAAGGCACAACGGGTGCGGGTAGAGGTTTTTTCAAAAATCAGCGCAACGTTTTTTCCCTTGTGTATCTCGTGGGAAACCCCCGCTTTTTTTTGCGCCTTCAATTCTGCGGCGCGGTGGATCAGATGCCCGATTTCTTCGGGAGTAAAATCAAGAAGCTTGAGAAAATCTCTGCCTTTCAAATTCATAATATTCTCCATTCACATCGGATACAGGCACGTCCTTCAGGACGATAAGCGCTTGCTCTGACAGTTATTTTGCGATTGCACAGAGTGCAATCGCGTCCTTCAGGACGGCGAGGGCCTGCTCCAGCAGGTCCATCGGGATGTTAAGGGGCGGTAACAAGCGGACCTTGTTTTTCGCGGTCAGGGCGATGACGCCTCTTTCGCGGCATTTTGCCAAAATCTCCTTTGCGTCGCCCACTGTTTCCACGCCGATCATCAGTCCCATTCCCGAAACGGAAATAACGCCCTCGGCTTGGGAAAGGGTATCGAAAATAAATTCGGATTTTTTGCGAACGTCGGCAAGCAGGGCGTCGTTAATGCGGTTGAGAATGTTCAAGGCGCCCGCGCAAGCAACGGGGTTTCCTCCGAAGGTCGACCCGTGGCTTCCCGGTTGATAAACGTCCTGAACCCGTTCTCCCAACAGGGTGGCTCCGATGGGAAGTCCTCCTCCCAGGCCCTTGGCGGTGGTCACGATGTCGGGAAGAATTTCGTAATTCATATATCCGTACAGTCTACCCGTTCTGCCGTTCCCCGTCTGAACCTCGTCGGCAATCAGAAGGACTTCCGTCTCCTCCCGCAGCTGCGCAAGGCCCTGTACGAAGGATTCCTCCAGGGGAAGAACGCCGCCCTCGCCCTGCACCGTTTCAAACATTACGGCAATAGCGTCATATTCCTTTACGGCTTGACGCACCGCCTCGATATCGTTGGCGGGGACGCTGATAAAGCCGGGGGTAAGGGGGGTGAAATCCTTATGGAAGACCTCTTGTCCCGTAGCCGCAAGGGTGGTGATCGTACGCCCGTGGAAGGAGTTGTTGAGGGTAACGATCACGTGACGGTCCTTGCCCCATTTCTGTGCGGCGAATCCGCGGGCGGCCTTAATGGCGCACTCGTTGGCTTCCGCCCCCGAATTGGAGAAAAAGACCCGTTTCATCCCCGTCCGTTGGCATAATTTTTCCGCCAGATCGGCACAGGGAGAGGAATAAAACAGATTTGACGTATGAGAAAATTTCTTTAACTGATCGGTAACGGCTTCGATCCATTCCCCGTCGGCGGTACCGAAGGTATTCACGGCGATTCCCGTGCCTAAATCAATATATTCCTTTCCCTGGGAATCGACAAGAACGCTTCCTTTTCCCGAAACGATCTGCAGGGGGAAGCGTGCGTAGGTATGGGCGACGTATTGCCCGTCTTTTTCAAAGGTATTCATTTCGCTTTCCGCTCCTTCATCACCATAGTCCCCGCCCCTTCGTCGGTCAGGGTTTCAATGAGCAGAGAATGGGGGACTCGTCCGTCCATAATAAAGACCTTTTCCACGCCCCGATGGATGGCGTCGATGCAACATTCCACCTTGGGGATCATTCCGCCCGAAATAATACCCTCGGCAAAGAGCTGCTTTGCCTCCTTGAGATCGATGGAGCGAATAAGGGATTTCGGATCGTCCTTGTCCCGAAGAATTCCGTTAATATCGGTCATCGAAATCAGACGGTACGCACCCATTGCACCTGCGATATACGCGGCGGCGGTGTCGGCGTTGATGTTATAGACATTGCCCTGCATATCGCATCCCACGGTCGAGACCACGGGGATATAATCCTTTTCCAGCAGATCCGTCAAGGGCTCCACGTTGATCTTGACGATCTCACCCACGTAGCCGAGGCGCTCGTCCTTGGTCTTGGCCTCGATCAGGTGGCCGTCCATTCCCGAAAGCCCCATCGCCTTTCCGCCCTTGATCTGCAAAAGATTGACCAGGCTCTTATTGATCTTGCCCGCAAGAACCATCTGAACCAACTCTGCGGTTTCTTTGTCCGTGACCCGAAGCCCGTCCACGAAGACCGATTCCTTGCCGACCTTTTTCAGCATCTCGGAAATCTCGGGACCTCCGCCGTGGACCAGAATGACCTTCACGCCCACCAGGTGCAGAAGAACGATGTCCTCCATCACCTGCTGCTTCAGCTCCTCGTTGATCATCGCGTTTCCGCCGTATTTGACCACCACGACCTTACCATTGTATTTTTGAATGTACGGCAGGGCTTGGGTCAAAATCTCCGCCCGTTGGGCGTTGGTTATTTCAAGAGACATCGTTATTACTCCTTACGTTCTGTAATCGCCGTTGATCTTTACGTATTCATAGGTCAGATCGCATCCCCAAGCGGTAGCGTTTCCGTCCCCGTCTCCGAGAGAAATGAGAATTTCAATTTCTTCCTCCAGAAGGATCTGCTTGGCAATTTCTTCGGAAAAGTCGATTCCTGCCCCGTTTTTGCAGACCGCAACGGTTCCCTTGGGAGAGCGGAACGCCACGTCGACCTTGGTCACGTCTACCTCCGCCCCGCTGTATCCGATGGCGCAGAGGACTCTGCCCCAGTTTGCGTCGGCGCCGAACATTGCCGCCTTGGTCAAGGAGGAGCAGATCACGCTTTTGGCCACGGTACGGGCGGTGGGTACGTCCTTGGCTCCCGTAACGATACATTCCAGAAGCTTGGTTGCTCCCTCTCCGTCTCCCGCGATGCGACGGCAAAGCCAGACGGTAACGGCGTTGAGCGCCTCACAAAAAGCGT
The DNA here is from genome assembly GCA_017623895.1 of Clostridia bacterium. GTDB lineage: Bacteria > Bacillota > Clostridia > Oscillospirales > UBA644 > RGIG995. Next base: position 16,760 of record JAGAOB010000099.1, on the reverse strand, counting down.
CGAAATCGGCTCCGCACGCGGTGATTTCCTCGTTCCCCGCCAAGCCGTTGGCGAGAACCGTCACCATATCGTTGGTGGACGTGTCTCCGTCCACGCTGACCATATTAAAGGAATCCTCCACATCCTTGGAAAGAGCCTTTTGCAGCATTTCCGAGGAGATGGCACAGTCGGTGGTGATAAAGACCAGCATCGTGGCAAGGTTGGGGTGAATCATTCCCGACCCCTTGGCAATTCCTCCAATGCGGCACTCCTTGCCGCCGACGGTAAAAGAATAGGCAATCTGCTTGGGCTGGGTGTCGGTGGTCATAATCGCTTCCGCCGCCAGATCTCCCTTATCTCCCAAGCCTGCCGCCAGATCGGGCAGAGCGTTGATGATGGGGGTGGGGTCAAGACGCTGACCGATCACGCCCGTGGATGCGACAACCACGTCGTCGGAGGAAATATTCAAGACCTGCGCCACGGCGTGGCAGGTCGCTTCCGCAACCTCAATGCCGTCGGCGTTGCAGGTATTGGCGTTTCCGCTGTTGCAGATCACAGCCTTTGCGACCCCGTTCTTCAGATGAGCCCGCGTAACGGTGTTCGCGGCCCCGATGACCAGATTTTTTGTATATACGGCGGCGGCAGAGGCGGCAACGTCACTGACGATCAGGGCAAGATCCCGCTTAGTCTTGTTTTTGCGGATGCCGCAATGTACTCCGTTTGCCCGAAAACCTCTTGCGGCACAAACGCCGCCATTGATTTGTTCCATATAGGTAAGCTCCTTATTCTATCTTCAATCCCTCGGTGTCGGAAAGCCCGAACCGCAGGTTCATACATTCGATGGCCGCCCCGCTGGCGCCCTTTCCCAGATTATCGTATCGGGCGGTGAGCAGGATTCGATCGGCGTTTCCGTCCACGGAAATTTCCATACAATCCAAGCCCGAAAGCTTTGCGGCGGACAAAAATCCGTCCTCTGCGGGTTGCTCGGAAAACCGAACCATCGCAGTGCGATACTTTTCCCGATAGATCCCGCGGATCTCGTCGGGGGTCGCGGTCACCTGGGAGGAAAACAGGGGAACGGTTACCTCCATCCCGCTGTAAAAGTCCGCAACGATGGGAGAAAAGAGGGGAAAATTCTTCAACCCCGTAACCGCCGCCATCTCCTTGAGGTGCTTATGAGTCTGTCCCAAGGCGTACTGCCGCGGAGCGGAGAGCAACGAATCCCGAGGCGTCGACTCATATTCGGCGATCATTTTCTTTCCGCCGCCGCTGTATCCCGTCAAAGAGAAAAACGCAAGCTTTTCCTCCTCCGAAAGAACGCCCGCCTCGATCAAGGGATAGATCAATGCGATAAACCCGCTGGCGTGACACCCGGGAACGGCGATACGATTGGAGGTGGCGACGCGCTCCCGATGAGCGGAAGAAAGCTCGGGAAACCCGTAGGCAAAGCGAGGATCGGTACGGTGGGCGGTGGAGGTGTCCAACAGGATGACGTTGGGATTTTCCACCATAGAGACTGCCTCGATCGCCGCCGCGTCGGGCAGACAAAGGAACGCCGCATCACAGGAGTTCAACGCCTCCTTTCGGGCGGCAGGATCCTTGCGGACCTCCTCGGGGAGGGTGATGAGGTCGATATCGCTTCTCGCCGCAAGACGCTCCCGAATGCGAAGCCCCGTAGTGCCTGCACTGCCGTCGATAAATACCCGTTTCATAAGCTTGGTTCCGCCTTTCGGTTGAATTTCAAAAATATGAATAATTATACCACAACTTTGAATATTTTGCAAGCATATTCCCGGGAATTTCACATAAAATTCATAGTTGTTACCATTAAAAAATTAAATTTGCATAAAGCAGAGTAAATATTCGCTATTTCGTCTAAAATATTCAATTTTTTGCATAAAACAAAGTCCCTCCCACAAGGGAGGGAAATGTGGATCACAAAAATATCGTCCGTTGGGTCAACGCCGCCCCATCGTGGGGATCGTGAGAGACCAACAGAAGGGTTTTTCCCTTGCAGGCCTCCAAAACCAACTGCAGAACCGACTCCTTCAGTTCCGCGTCCAAGGCGGTAAAGGGCTCGTCCAAAAACAGGATCGGGCGGGGAGAAGACAAGGTCCGCGCCAAAGCGACCCGTTGTTTCATTCCTCCCGAAAGCTGGTCTGGGTATTTGTCCAAGGCATCGCCAAGCCCCAAGGACTCCAACCATTTCACGGCGGACTCCCGTGCTTCCTGCTCATCGGGATGAATACAGGTCACGTTTTCCAATACCGTCAGCTGAGGAAACAACCGAGGCTCCTGAAAGAGGTATGAAATCTCTTGAGGATGGAGGCCCGAAACCGTCCCCGAATCTGCCGACTCCAGCCCGCACAAGATCCGAAGAAGCGTGGTCTTCCCCGTCCCCGAAGGGGCGGAAATCAGAATCCTCTCCCCGAAAGAAACGGTAAATGAAAGATCCCGAAACAGCACGGTATCTCCAAAGGCTTTGGAAAGGTTTTTCACCGAAATCATTTCCGTTTCCCCCTGTTCAATACGTATTTCAGCAGCGTCTCCAGCGCAAGGCTGAGAAGGATGACCACCAGCGTCCAAGCAAACACCTCTGCGGACTCCAGATAAACCTTGGCGTCGTAGACCATTTTTCCGATGGAGCCCTTGGGCGTACAAAGCACCTCCGCGGCGATCCCCGCCTTCCAGGCAAGTCCCAGAGACGTCGGAACTCCCGAGGAAAAATAGGGTCCACAATGGGGAAGATACAAAATCTTCATCCGTCGGGGAAAGGACAGTCCGTAAACGTCACAGACCTCCCGCAGCCCCGGATCCACGGTTTTGATCCCCTCGGTCACGTTTCCCCAAACGATGGGCAAGACCATAAGGAACACGATAAAGGATGGCACGGTGTCCCGTCCGAGAAAAACCAGCGTCAGCATAATGAAGGACGCCACGGGCGTTGCCCGAATTACGGTAAGTAACGGGGAGAACAACGTGTCAAGCAAGGAGATCTTTGCCGTCAGAATTCCTCCCACGGTGCCCAAAAGAACCCCCGCGACGTAACCGATCAACACCCGAAGCAGGGATGCCCCCACCGTTTTCCAGAAGGCGGCGGTGGGAAGCAGCTCCATCAAGGTTTTTCCCACGGCCCACGGCGACGGCAAAAACAGGGCGCGATCGATCCACAACGACAAAAGAGCCCATACCGCCACCCAAAAGGCGGCGGCAATGAGCCCCAGTGCAATTTTTTTTCCGATCGGCTTCAAATTACGTTCCATAATAGAAATCGGTTTCGGGCAATTTCCCGCCCACGGAGGAGGGATTTGCCTGATGCAAGACCTGATAGAAGGGCACCAAGGCGGCCTTCATTTCCGCCCCGGCCAAAAAGGTCAGGTTCGAATTGGGAATCGCCTTTGCCGCAAGAGCAGCCTGGGGAATGATCTTGAACTTCGCAACCAATTCCGAAGCGTCGGCAACGTTCTGCTTCACGTAATTGATGGAAGCCTCGTATTCGGTCAAAAACTGCTGCACGGCTTGGGGATTGGCTTGGGCAAATTTCTTATTGACGATCACACAGCCCTGTACCATCGGCGTATCGCAGACCTTGTTCCACTCCGCCGTCATATCCAACGCAACGGTCACGTTGCCCAGCTTTCCCTTCACGGCAGTGACCTTCGGCTCAGGGAGCATAAGAAGTGCACCCTCGTCCCCGTGGGCGGCCACAAGATCCGCGTTGGTTTCAAAGACGATCTCGCAATCGGTAACGCCGTTCTTCTCAAGAATATATTTCAAGGCGTATTCGGGGGTAGAGCCCTGCCCCGTGGTGTAGACAGTCTTCCCACTCAGGTCCGCAACCGACTTCACGGTCTGGGTGCCGACCTCCAAAAGATACAGAACTCCCAGCGTATTTACTGCCAGCATCTGATACTCGCCGTTATGCACGTTGTACAGCTTTGCGGCAACGTTGGTGGGCAGGGCCGCGATATCAAATTTGTTGGAGGTGATTTCGGGAAGCAGGACCTCGGGAGCGTCAAAGACCTCAAAGGTATAGCGGTTGACGGTGGTCTTTTCCTGAGCGTCGTTCATCAGCTTCGCCATCCCAAGGCCCGTAGAGCCGCTGAGGGCCGCGACCCGTACGTCTGCCCCCTGAAAGGTCTGTCCACCGTCAGAAGAAGCACCGGAGGTATCGGTTCCGTCGGTAGAGGGCGCCGCGGGAGCGCAGGCAACCAAGGATGCCGACAGAATCAAGGCCAAAATCAGTGCCAAAAATGCTTTGAATCTCATAATAGTTTCTCCTTATTTCAAAGTTATGACTTTATTCTACCACAATTATACGATATAATAACCTCAAAATCGGTTGCTATGGCAACAGAATTATAAAAAAGAGGAAAAAAACAATGACCGAGTTAACCAACCTGGCTTTGTTTGCGGGAATGAGCCCTGCCGCCATCGAAGAGCAGATGACCGTCCTTCGGGGGCAAAAGACCTCCGTTCCAAAGGGGAGCGTGCTGATTCGGGAGGGAGAACGCACCGAACGGTGCGGGATTTTACTTTCGGGGCACCTGCAAGGACAACAGATCGACGAGGACGGCGGACTTTCGGTGATCACCACCCTATCGGCAGGAATGATGTTTGGGGAAATTCTGATCTTTTCCGACCGTCCCGCCCCCGTAACTCTGACCGCCGTCACCGACTGCCGCGTTTTATGGTTGGGTCCCGTAGATCTTTCCCGTGCCGACTCACGATTGATCCAAAACCTTTTGAATATTATCGGAAAAGAATACTGGGCATTACACCAAAAAATTCGATATTGCAGTATCGTTTCCCTGCGAAAGCGGATCCTTGCCTATCTTTCCGACCGCGAAAAATCCCCCAACGAGCCCTTCTCGGTCCCCTTTGACCGTAACGGGATGGCGTCGTACCTCAACGCAGACCGCTCTGCCCTGTCCCGGGAGCTTTCCCGTATGAAGCGGGACGGAATTTTAGACTACCACAAAAACCGATTTCGCTTGACGGAAAAAAAATTGTGACATTCTTCTTAATTCCATAAAAATCCCTTGCAGTCTTTCCCAATCGATGTTATAATAAAACTATAGCAATAACGCATAAGGAGTCTTTCTATGAAGCTGACAAATCACAGAACCCTTGACGTTCTCCACGAAAACTGCTTGCCTTCTCGGGCGTATTTTATCCCCTTTTCCTCCAAGCAAGCGGCGGAATCTGCCCAAAGCAGAGAAGAAAGCGATCGCTTTTTGTCCCTGTGCGGCGATTGGGCCTTTCGTTGGTATGAGAATATGGCAGCCATCGACACCGATCCTGCCGATGCAGGTCTGAACACCGACAGCTTTGAAACCATACCCGTCCCCTTTTCCTGGCAAATGCTTTTGGATCGCGGATATGACGTCCCCCACTACACGAACGTCAACTATCCCTTCCCCGTCGATCCTCCTCACACTCCCGAAGACAACCCTTGCGGCCTTTATTCCCGCACCTTCGTCTTGGGCAAAGCATTTGCGTCAAGAGACGTAATTCTGACCTTTGAGGGGGTAGATTCCTCCTTCTACGTTTGGGTCAACGGACAGTACGTAGGATACAGTCAGGTATCCCACGGGACCTCGGAATTTAACCTGACGGATCTTGTTTGCCAAGGCGAAAACCGCATCACGGTTTTGGTCTTCAAATGGTGCGACGGAAGCTACGTGGAGGATCAGGATATGTACCGCCTTTCGGGGATCTTCCGCGAGGTATATCTGCTTTCCCGTTCCAAGCAGCGTATGGAAGATTGCCAGATCCTGACCGATGTGGATCCGAAGGAAAACGCCGCGAGAATTTCCGTTGCCCTGTCGTTAAAGGGCAAGCCCTCCGTTTCTTACGAATTGATCTGTCCCTGCGGAGACTCCATTGCCCAAGGGACCTGCAAAAACGGCACGATTGAGTTGAACGTGAGCAACGCAAAGCTGTGGAGTGCCGAAGTCCCCGATCTTTACCGTCTGTTTTTGACCGTGGGAGACGAAACGGTCCTGTTCCTTTTGGGTCTGAAGGAGATCCATATTGATGAAAAGGGAACCGTTTGGTTTAACGGGAAAAAGCTGAAGCTGATGGGGGTCAATCGTCACGATTCCAATCCGTGGACGGGGCACGCCGTTTCGATGAAGGATATGGAACAGGATATCCGAATCATCAAAGCCCACAACGCAAACTGCATCCGAACCTCCCATTATCCCAACGATCCGAGATTCTACGATTTGTGCGACAAATACGGGGTCTACGTCGTGGACGAAGCAGACCTGGAATGTCACGGATTTACACGGGTGAAGAATTGGAATCAGATTTCCGAGGATCCCGCGTGGAAGGAAGCCTACGTGGATCGGGCCGTCCGACTCTACGAACGGGACAAAAACCACGGCTGCATCGTCTTTTGGTCTCTGGGCAACGAATCGGGGCTTGGAATGAACCATATGCATATGCGCAATTATATCAAGAGCCGCGATCCCAAGGCCATTATCCATTACGAATGTGCCAACAAATCCAAATTCACCAAGGTTGTCGGATTTGCGGCAAACCATAACCGTCGGATGGAGAAAAACACCGACGTTATCGATCCCGTTCTTTGGGAGCAATTTATCAAGGAAAAGACTCCCCTGACCGAGGTCACGGACATTGACAGCTATATGTACCCCGCACCGGAATACTTCGTCAAGGCGTGCACCGACAAACGGATGACCAAGCCCTTGTATCTTTGCGAATATTCCCACGCGATGGGCAACGGCCCGGGCGACGTGATGGATTATGCGGAAATTATGTGGAAATACGATAAGTTCGTAGGCGGATGCATTTGGGAATACTGCGACCACTCCGTGGAAATTACCCTGCCCAACGGCAAAAAGGGATATACCTACGGCGGCGACTTCGGAGAATTTCCCCACGATTCCAACTTCTGTGTGGACGGCCTGGTTTATCCCGATCGCAGACCCCATACGGGAATGCTGGAAATGAAAAAGGCCTATCAGCCTTACGTTCTGACCCTCAACGACGGCAAGTTGCAGATCCGCAATCGGAATCTGTTCACAAACCTCTCCGAATACGACGTCTGTTGGACGGTGGAGCGCGACGGAGTCATAATGACCCGCGGCAGAATCGCAACCCTTTCGGTAGACCCCGGCAGAGCAAAAACCTATAAATTGTGGGACGACTTGCCCACGACCCTGCCCGGAATCTACACCTTTACCGCAAAAATGATCCGAAACACCCCCTGCCTTTGGGCTGAGGTCGGTACGGAAGCGGGCTTTATGCAAACGATCCTGGCGGAAGTCAAGGAAGAACAAAAAATCAAAGAGCCCCTGCCCGTGATTACCGAAATCAGAGCCTTCGAGATTCGTGTTTCCTGCGGAAACGTTGCTTACACCTTTGACACCTACCGCGGGATGCTCACAGGCATCGCCGACGGGGAAAAGCAATATCTTTTGGAGCCTGCCAAGCTGCAGGTTTGGCGCGCGCCCATCGACAACGACCGCACAGTAAGAGGCCGTTGGGCGGCAGAGGGATTAAAGGACACCATTCAGATGCTGGACAGCTGGGCAATTTTGGAAAATACCGAGCGTTGCTTCTCCATTCTCTTTAAGGTCAAGCTGGCGGCAGCCCCCAAGCGTCCTGCAGTATTTACCGACGTAACCTACACCGTGGACAGCTTCGGACAGCTGACCATCCACACCGACACCTCGGTTCGGGAGGATCTGTATCAGCTGCCGCGGTTCGGAATCCAATTTATGCTTCCCGAGGATTGCCTGCGGATGCAATATTTCGGATACGGGCCGATGGAGGCATATTCCGACAAGCACCACGCCGCGAGATTGGGACGGTACGAAACCGATTGTGACAAAAACTTCGAGCCCTACGTTCGTCCCCAGGAGAACGGCGCCCATTGGGGCACCCGTAACGCCGCCGTGGGATCCCGCCACGGAAGAGGACTGATCTTCACGGGAAGTGAGCAGTTCCCCACCTTCACCTTTAACGCGTCCCGCTTCACCCCCGAGGATCTGACCGAAACCGCCCACAACCACGAATTGGTCCCCCGCAAGGCCGTAGTAGTCAACGTGGATTATCGCCAAGCGGGATGCGGATCGGGCTCCTGCGGACCGATGCTGAAGAAGAGCGAGGTCTTCGACGAAAAGCAATTCGCCTGGACCATTCAGCTCCGCGTCGGCACCTTTGACCGCTAAACCGAATACGATAAAAAAAGAGAGTCGGCTTCACAGAAGCCGACTCTCTTTGAATTGTTGTTTAGTTCTGAACCTTGTCCTTGACCACCACGTCGTGGGCACCGCCCTCGACAATGGAGACCGAGCTGACCAGCGTCAGCTTTGCCTTTTCCTGCAGCTCGGGGATCGAAAGGGCCCCGCAGTTGCACATCGTAGAACGGACCTTGCTTAAGGTGATCCCTACGTTATCGTGGAGAAGACCCGCATAGGGAACGTAGCAGTCCACGCCTTCTACGAAGGACAACTTTGCAGCACCGCCCAGATCGTACCGTTGCCAATTGCGGGCACGGGCAGATCCCTCGCCCCAATATTCCTTCATATAATTTCCGTTGACCATAACCTTGTTGGTGGGGGATTCCTCGAAGCGGGAGAAGTAGCGACCCAACATACAGAAATCCGCACCCATCGCAAGGGCAAGGGTGATATGGTAATCGTGAACGATCCCGCCGTCGGAGCAGATGGGAATATAGATTCCCGTTTCTTCAAAATATTCGTCCCGCGCCTTGGCAACCTCAATCACTGCCGTGGCTTGTCCCCGTCCGATGCCTTTGGTCTCACGGGTGATACAAATGGAGCCGCCGCCGATCCCGATCTTGATAAAGTCTGCCCCTGCCTCGGCAAGGAAGCGGAAGCCTTCGCGGTCGACCACGTTTCCAGCCCCCACCTTGACGGAGTCTCCGTATTTTTCACGGATAAACGCGATGGTACGGCTCTGCCATTCGGTAAAGCCCTCGGAGGAGTCGATACAAAGCACGTCCACTCCTGCCTCTACGAGAGCAGGAACCCGTTCTGCATAGTCACGGGTGTTGATCCCCGCACCCACCACGTAACGCTTTTGCGCGTCCAGAAGCTCCATCGGATTTTCCTTGTGCTGCTCGTAGTCCTTGCGGAAAACGAAGGAAACCAATTTCCCGTCAGCAGAAACGATGGGCAGAGAATTCAGCTTATGCTCCCAGATAATATCGTTGGCTTCCTTCAGAGTGGTTCCCTCGGGAGCGGTGATCAGCTTTTCCAGAGGAGTCATAAAGGTTTCCACCTTTTCCTCGGGAGACATACGGCTGACCCGATAATCCCGCCCCGTAACGATTCCCAAAAGCTTTCCGTTGGACGTCCCGTCCTCGGTGACGGCAACGGTAGAATGTCCTTGACGCTCCTTCAAGGCAAGAACGTCTGCCAGAGTCTGATCGGGACGAATGTTGGAATCGGAAGAAACGAAGCCCGCTTTGTATCCCTTCACGCGACGGACCATCGCCGCCTCGTCCTCAATGGATTGGGAGCCGTAAATAAAGGAGACCCCACCCTCCTTTGCAAGAGCTATGGACATTTTATCATCGGAAACCGACTGCATAATCGCGGAAACCAACGGAATGTTCATCGTGATCGCGGGAGTCTCCCCCTTGCGGAATTTTACCAAGGGAGTTTTCAGGGATACGTTGGCAGGAATATGCTCGGCACCCGAGTAGCCGGGAACCAAAAGATACTCACTGAACGTATGGGAGCATTCTTCGTAGTAGTACGCCATAATGACTTCTCCTTTTGCATTGCATATGAATTTATGTGATTGTTAAATTACCTTCAAGATGGAACGATCCGTTGAATGATCGACCCTGTTTTCTACCATTTTAAGATAGGACAGCGCCGTTATTGAATCGTCGGATCTGTTTTCTTCCGTTTTTTGAGATCAAGCAGCAGCGTTATTGAATAACCGAAACCTTGTTTTTCTCCAGCTGCTTCAAGATGGAATCGGAGACCTTGCTTCCCTTACAGTTGACCGACCGCAGGCGGGTGCAGTTCAGCAGGGGAGAAAAATCCACCACGTAGTTATTGCTGACGTCGAGCACGTTCAGCTGATACATCAGCGCCACCGCACCGATCTCGTTGAGCAGGTTCCCGGAAACGTCCAGCATTTCCAAGGACGAAAGCATTACCATCGTGGTAAGATCGTTGATCTCACACTTTGCGGCGTAAAGGTTTTTCAGCTTGGACTCCGCCAGGGGCGTGAAATCCCGAACCGAGGTTCCCGACACGTTCAGCGTCGTCAGGGCGGACAGACCCGAAAGATGCTCTACCGTGGAAATTTTCGTATCGGCGGCAGAAAGATTGCTCAACGCCGTCAGATCCTTCAGATCCGCCAAGGAAGCAATATCGTTTCCACTGATATCCAACGTTTCCAGCCGCGTACAGCCTGCCAAGGGAACGATCGACTGGAACAGGTTGGACGCCACGTTCAGCTCGGTCAAGGCGGGACAGGTGGACAGAGGGGAAATATCGGGGATCAGATTGTTGGAAAGATTCAACTCCGCGACGGTTTTATGGTTGGAGATCCACGCAATCGACGTGAGGGCGTTTCCGGAAAGATCCAAGCTACGCAGCGCCGACAAGCGAGTCAGCGTAGGCACGGCCTTAATTTGATTGCCCGAAGCGTCCAGATGGGTCAAGGACAGCATCGAGGAAACGGGAGCAAGGGTGGTCAACTGATTGTTTTGCACCGAAAGGGACGTCAGCCAAATTATATTTCCCACCTGCTTAAATTGCTCGTCGGAAAGGTTACAGCCGTCCAAAGAAAGGGTCTGCAGCTGAGACAAACGGCGCAGGGATTCCAACGACGGAATGGTGGTTTCTCCGTTGAGGTTGAGATGCTTCAGGTTGGGCATCTCAAACAGATCGTCCATCGCATTGATGCTTCCGCCGATGCCTGCCGCCGCGCCTGCTACGCAGTCCAGCGCGGTGACCGATTCCAAATCCTTATAATAGATCGTACCCGATTTCTTATCCAAAACCAAGCGGACCAGCTGTTCCACCTTGGGATCCTTAAATTCGTATTTCGTCCGTTCGTTGTAAACGCGATAAGAAACGTCAAACTCCGTTCCCGGCATTCCCGCATCGTTGATGGCAACGGCACGGATGTTCACCGTTCCTTTTTCCACCTTGATAATCTCCCCCGCACTGTAAACGGAAGAATTTCGATCCGGAGCCGTGCCGTCGGTAGTATAGTAAACGGTGGCGTTTTCGGGGACATTCAGCTTCACCTCTACCGCCGAAGTAAAGGTTCCCGGCAAGGGGCTGGGAAGAATGGCGGCAGGACGCTCCGCATTAAGCTTGACCACAATGTAGGTGGCCGAAATATTGTCCAAATAATCCAACGCCTCGGACACCCGATTTTGCTCGGTGAGAAGATACACCATCTGACGGTAATACTCCTCATAACGGGGCTGAAGACTCAACCCCTCGTTGAGCAGGGTCTCCGCTCGGGCATAATTCTCCTGTGCCCGATAGATGAGCACCGCCTGCAAACGGGCGTTCAGATCGTCGGGAGAGATCTTCAGGCACTTTTCATAGCACTCCAGGGCCCGCTTCAAATTGTTTTGCTCCTGTGCCTCCAAGCCCTGCTGATAATATTTTTCCGCACGGCCAAACGCGTTGGGATCCTCGTGATATACGAACCAAATCACGCCGATCAATCCAAAAACGATGAAAAAGACTGAAAACGCATAGAAGAACCGACGGAAATAATGCCGCTTGACGGGAACCGAATCGGAATATACCGCATCGGCCTTTTTACGGCGTCCCCACGCAGATTGCTCGGACCGTTCCGAGGAATGCGCGGATCCGCTTCCCCCGTTCAGCATCCGCTTTAGCTTACGCTTCAGCTTCGTCCAGTTGCTCGACATACGTCGCCACCTCCGAATTACTACGATTGTTGAGAGGTATAAAAGTTACTCACGATGATTGGGATTATGTGAATTTCTTGCGATTGCTGAAAGACATAAAAGCTGTTTGCAATCGTTGCGATTATGTAAATTACTTGCGATTGTTGAGCGGTACGTAAAGATGCTTGCCACCGATAAATTTATATGCGGGACGGATGACCTTTGAGCCCAAGGACAGCTCTTCCACCCGATGGGAGCACCAGCCTGCCACGCGGGCAATGGTGAACAGCGGGGTATACAGCTCCGTGGGGATTCCAAGCATCCGATAAATAAAGCCTGAATACAAGTCCACGTTTGCGCATATAATTCTATCGACCCCCCGCACCTCGGCAAAGGCAGCGGGAGCCAATTTTTCCACCAACGAGATCAGCTTGAATTCTGCTTCCATCCCTTTGATCTTCGCAAGATTGCCCGCCCGTTGCTTGAGGGCGACCGCCCGCGGGTCGGACAAGGTATAGACTGCGTGTCCCATTCCGTAGATCAGACCGCTTCCGTCTCCCGCTTCCTTCCGCAGGATCTTACAGAGGTATTCCAAAACCTCCTGCTCGTCGCTCCAATCGGAAACGTTTGCCTTGATGTCGTCCATCATACGGCAGACCTGGAGATTTGCTCCCCCGTGGCGAGGCCCCTTCAGAGAGCCGATAGCCGCAGAAATGGCGGCGTAGGTATCGGTGCCCGTAGAAGAAAGCACGCGGGTAGAGAAGGCGGAGTTGTTTCCCGCGCCGTGCTCAGCGTGAAGAATCAGACAAGCATCGAGAAGATGGGCTTCCTCTTCGCTGAACTGCTGATCGGGACGGAGAATATGCAGGAAGTTTTCCGCCGTGCCGTATTCGTCGCAGGGAAGATGGAGATACATACTTTCCCGATCGTAATGACGCTTTTTGACCTGATACGCCTGAACGGCGATAATGGGGAGGCGGGCGATGAGGATCAAAGCCTGCCGCAGAAGATTTTCCAAGGAAATGTCATCGGGATTATCGTCATAGGAATACATTGCAAGCACCGACCGTGCCATTTTGTTCATCACGTCCCGAGAGGGCGCCTTGATGATCATATCCTCGGTAAAGTGGTCGGGCAATTCCCGCAGGGAAACCAAAAGATCATTAAATTCCTTCAGCTCGGTGGGAGAGGGGAGCTTTCCCATCAAAAGCAGGTAAACAACCTCCTCGAATCCGCAGCGTCCCTCCGCGTCGTATCCCTTCAGCAGGGAATTTACGTCGATCCCGCGGTAGACCAGCTGACCCGGTGCGGGGATACGGTCTCCGTCCTCAATGACGTATCCCCGTACGGAGCAAATGCGGGTAGCACCCGCCATAACGCCCGATCCGTCGGGCTCACGAAGTCCCCGTTTGATTTTATAATTCTCATACACGTGAGGGTCGATAAAGTTGACCTCACGGTAATTCTCGCTCAGCCGACCGATAAAGAGGTCCTTTTCCTTTTGCGTCTCGAACACGAGAACACCTCCAACCTTACTTCTATCACCGTCCGATACAGGGTCGGACGTGGGTACAATATCTCATTATAATTTTATATTATCGTATATTATACCACATTTTTTCAGATTCGTCAAGATGTTCGGAGGGATTTTATGCGCTCTTTTTTCACTTTTTTATCGCTGTTTACCCTTTTATTCTTCCTTGCCCCCATTCTTTGTTTGGGGATTCCCATCGAAAGCGGAGAAGCGCCCCCTCCGCTGCAGATCCCCGAACAGATTCTGCAAGGGGGAGAACACGTGGCAACCGCAGACCTGATTTTGGGGGCTTTGGGGGCGATGGACGTGCGGGGATATCACGCAGAAGCCCTGAAGGCCGCCGCCGTGGTTGCCGCAACGCAGGTGGCAACCCGCTACCGAGAAACGGGCTGCGGAGACGGGATTGCAACGGTGACGCCACAGCAGGCAAAGGAAGCGTGGGGAGATTATTGGTTTTCTCAATATTGGCCGCAGATGCAGGCCGCCGTCCGCGAAACGTGGGGCGAGATTCTGACCAACGCCAACGGCGATGTGTTTGAAGCGTCGGTCTTTCGTCTTTCTTGGGGGAAAACCGAAATCGGCGTGGAATGTCCCTTGGACGAAACGGCGGAAGGCTACGAATCCACCGTCCGCGTTCCCTTGCAGGAATTCGTCGCAGTCTTCCCCGAATACGCCTCCTCCTTTTCCGTGAAAAATGCCCAAAGCGGCCGCGTGGAAACGGTCACTTCGGGCAAAACGAAATTATCGGGATCCGAGGTAATGCAACGCTTTTCTCTCCCCTCCCCCGCCTTTACGGTCTCCATCACCTCAACGGCGGCAACCTTTCGATGCCGCGGACAGGGAAACGGAGTAGGGATGTCGTTGTACGGAGCCAACGAACGGGCAAAGCAAGGTGCGGATTATCGGGAAATTCTCAAGGAATTTTACCCCGACGCAAGGCTTCAGGAGACAAATCGCGGATTGGGATCCAAATAAACGCCGTCTCGTAGCAGCGCAAAGTGGAGATGATGTCCCTCCAAGCTTTCGCTGTCCGCGGAAATCCCCGTCATTCCCAGAAGATCTCCCTGCTTTACCTCCTGCCCCTCGATGACCTTTTCTCCCTCGGCAAGGGATTGATAGATTGAAAGCGTTCCGTCGGCGTGACGAATCTCTACCGTTCGTCCCATCAGCTCGGAAATATACACGTTTTCCACAATCCCGTCGGCAACGGCGCGAACCTCTGCCTCACCCTCGGTCAGAAAATCGATCCCCTGATGAACCCTCCAATCGTTCATCGTCTCGGAAAACACGGGCACGGTAAGAGAAAAGTCCGTTCCTACCGTCCCCGTAACGGGAAGGATCATCAGAACGTCTTCTACCGCCTCGGGATCGTCTGCAGGGGCGTTGGCGGCGCTGTCGGACGGATCCGATGCAACGTCGGTGTCGGTTTGAGAATCGGTAACCGATTGAGAGCCTTGAACGGAGGATTGCAACGAGGGCGCGTCCGTGGGCAAAGAAACGTCCCGATCGTCTCCCCCGGGAGCAAACAAAAGTGCGGCAAGACACAGCACGGCAAGGGCAGATCCGCCCAAAAGCAAATACAATCCGCTTCCTTTGGTCAAGACCCCAAGAAATCCTTTGTTGTTTCGGTAAAATTTACTCATATCAAATGCTCCTTTACGGATAATTCTTGCCCATATTTTCTCCCAAATTTTCCGAAAATATGCAAAACGCCTTGACAGAAGAAAAAAAAGAGGGTATAATGAAAGCAGATTGAAAAAGGAGGCGGGAATATGAGTCGATTGCAACGCACCGAGCTTCTCATCGGAGCAGAAAATCTCCAAAAATTAGCCGATGCTCACGTGGCAGTCTTCGGACTGGGCGGCGTGGGAGGATACGCCGTGGAGGGACTTGCACGGGCAGGAATCGGGGAATTGACCTTGGTGGATTGCGACGTGTTTTCCGAATCCAACCTCAATCGACAGATCTACGCCACCACAAAAACCGTAGGACGGGCGAAAACCCAAGTCACCAAAGAGCAGGTCCTGCGCATCGCCCCCGAATGTAACGTCCATACCGTCGATCTGTTCTACACCCCCGAAAACGCCGACGAAATTGATCTTTCCCAATTTGATTATATCATCGACGCCATTGACACGATGACCTCCAAAATCCATCTGATCTGCCGCGCGTGGGAACAGGGCGTGCCCATCATTTCTTCGATGGGAACGGGGAACAAAACCGATCCCACGAAGCTCCGCGTCACCGACCTCTACAAAACGCAGGGCTGTCCGATGGCCCGAATCCTGCGAAGAGAGCTGAAAAAACGGGGCGTTGCACGCCTCAAAGCCGTCTATTCCGAGGAAGAACCGAAATCCATCGTGGTCCCCGACGAATCATCCCCCCGCCACACCCCCGCAAGCATCGTCTTCGTCCCCGCCTGCGCAGGACTGATCCTGGCAAGCGAGGCAGTGCGGGATCTGATCAAAAAATAAAAAAACCGTCCGAATCGAGATGATTCGGACGGGCTTTTTTTACGGTGGGGGATAAAACCCCTCCGAGGCAACGCCTCTTCCATTCGGCGGAGCTTGCGTCACAGCTGAAATGAAAATCCTCCGCAACGATTTCCTCGGATCTTTTTCACCACAGGGGATGAAAATCCTCCGCGGTGATGCCCGCAGGTCTTTTTTACAGCTGAGGATGGAAATCCTCCGCGGCAACGGTGTTCAGTAATTGCCGGGCAGAGACAGAATCGTCGTGGGAGACGGTGACGGTTTTTGCCGCCAGGTCCACGGTAATTTCCTCCACCCCTTGCAGGGCAGAAAGGGCGTTGCGTATGGTTTTTTCGCAATGCCCGCACATCATATCGGGCACGGTCATAAGGGTTGTTTTCATAGAAGAGCTCTCCTTTTTCGGTGAATTTTTCAATAAATTTTTCGGGGGTTGACAGGCGCAAACGCGGGGGTGCTCCAAGGGAGGAAGCGTCAAATTCAAGCGATTGAGCCGCAGCGCGTTTCCCACTACGCAAACCGAAGAAAGAGACATCGCAGCCGCCGCGATCATCGGGTTGAGCAGGGGGCCGCCGAACAGGGTCAAAAGCCCTGCCGCCGCGGGGATTCCCGCTGTGTTATAGGCAAACGCCCAAAAGAGATTTTGCTTGATGTTCCGCATCGTGGCGCGGGAAAGACGAAGAGCAGAGCACACCCCTCGCGGATCATTTTTCATCAGCACCAGATCGGCGGAATCAATGGCGATCTGTGCCTGCGTACGCATCTGGGACAGGATCACATCCTTGGATTCCGGCTCGATACCGCCCGTATCCACCAGAGAAAACTTTCTGGTTTTCCACTCGCATTCGCCGAAGATACGGTCGCG
>JAGAOB010000098.1 GCA_017623895.1 Clostridia bacterium | reverse complement strand
GTTCCACATTGATGAGGAGGATGCCGCGCCCAAAAGAGTCCCCCCTTGATACGAGGACAAGAATTGAACGTCCAGGCAGCTGTTTCCGCCGTTGGATGGACCGAAAACGATCACCATCCCATCGTTCAGACAGAAGGTACCGTTGGAATCAAGGCCATCTCCTTGTGCAAAAACGTAGAGCGTTCCTCCGTTCATCGTAAACGTATGGTCCTCCGCATTGGAGGACGAAACCGTCCCGCCCATATTGATGCCGTCGTCGGTGGCGTTTTCGATCCGAACCGTCCCACCGTTCATCGTGAACGAGGCTTTGGACTCGATTCCCTCCGTAGCGTTTTCAATCGTGACGGAGGTTTCATTTCCTTCCACGACGAGATCGCCGTGGGTCGCAATCCCCTTTGCCTTGGAGGAATTCAACAAAAGCGTTCCCCCTTGAATGATCGTCTTTGCGCTGCAGTGCAGGGCGTGATCGGTGGAGGAAACGGTAATCGTACCTCCCGAAATCGTCAGACCGCTTCCTGCCTTAATCCCCTTGGAGGACGCGTCGTCACCGTCGGAGCTTTGAGACGAGCCCCACCCGCCGAATCCGCCAAAGCCTCCGAAGGAATTCCCCGAAAAAACGGAAATTTCTCCCGTCGTGGTAACGTCAATAATCCCTCCCGAACAAGTAAACGCTCCGTCGGCGGAAATTCCGTCCCCAACGGCGGTTACCGTGATCGTTCCGCCGCGGAAGTCGATATTCCCGGCAGAAAGGGGATCTTCCTCCTTGGGAGACGCCTTGATCCCGTCGTTGCCTGCGGTCAAATACAGCGTGCCGCCGTCGATATACAGCTGATCGTCACAGGCGATGGCGTTGTTTTTTGCCGTCACGGTCAGATTTCCCGACCGAATCTGCAACGTGGAGCCTGCGGCGCCGTTTATTCCGTTTTTCCATTGTCCCGTTACGGTCAAATTCCCGTCTCCCGCAAGGGTCAACGCCGCACCGCTTTTGAATTTCAACGCAGCACCCTCTTCGTGCTCTGCGGCAACGTCGGAAAGGGTGTTTTTACTGTTCGGCTGCAAGTAGATGCAGACGGAGGAGGATCTATTACAAACCAATGCAGGGCCTGTGCTCGAAGAAAGATGCAGCCCGTCCAGCACCAAGAATACGTCGGAGGTCTGCTTGGCAACCGTCACCGAGCCGTCGGCGCAGGTCCCCGTGAGAAAATAGGTTCCCGATTCTTTGATTTTCAACGCCGTTCCCGTAATCTCATAGCTTTCAGAGGATACGGTAGCGGAAACGGAAGCATCGGAAAAGGTAAACACCAACGCCCCGTCGGGTTGCAGCTTCGACAGATCGACAAGGGAAGCCCGATCTACAGTCTCTGCATCAAGGGAATCTCCATCAGAAAAAGCGGTGTCAAGCCGTTCACGATCGGAAGAATGGGACGATCCCTCAAGATTGGAACCGTCAGTCGAATGATGTTCCCTTCCTGCACAGGAGGAAAAGGAAAACAATAAAAGTAGTGCTACTCCAAGGGCCCATTGCCGTTTCCAACCCCTTTTCGTCATCACGCTCGCTCCTCTCGGTTTCGTTTATATTACATATTATAGTGCAGTTTTTTCCGAAAGTCAACGGCAAAAATGAAACATTTTTGTATAAACGAGCGCATATTCATAAAATTATGCATATTTATCCGAAATATATGAATAAATTGTGAAATATCCCGAAAAATGCTTGCATAGTTATTCGTTTTGTGCTATAATATCCGCATATGATTTTTTTGACGTGTCATACGGAGGTAGATTCAAATGGATAAGAAAGACATCAAGAAGGTCGTCCTCGCCTATTCGGGTGGATTGGACACTTCCATCATTATTCCTTGGCTGAAGGAAAACTACAACAACTGTGAGGTCATCGCCGTTGCGGGCAACGTAGGTCAGGCGGACGAGCTGGACGGCTTGGAGGAAAAGGCGATCAAAACCGGAGCCAGCAAGCTGATCGTTGCCGATCTGGTAGACGAGATGGTCGACGAAATCATCATCCCCTCGGTAAAAATGGGAGCAAAATACGAAACCTATCTTTTGGGAACCGCCTTTGCCCGTCCCGTCATCGCAAAACGGCTGGCAGAGATTGCTTTGGAAGAAAACGCGGACGCCATCTGCCACGGCTGCACGGGTAAGGGGAACGATCAGGTTCGCTTTGAGTTAGCCATCAAGCGCTTTGCCCCCGAAATGAAGATCATCGCTCCTTGGCGGGAATGGGATATTAAATCCCGCGACGAAGAGATCGATTACGCGGAAGCCCACAACGTTCCCTTGAAGATCAATCGGGAAACCAACTATTCCAAGGACAAGAACCTGTGGCATCTTTCCCACGAGGGCTTAGATCTTGAGGATCCCGCAAACGAGCCCGATTACGATAAGCCCGGATTTTTGGAAATGGGAATTTCTCCTATGCAGGCCCCCGACGCCCCCACCTACGTTACGCTGGACTTTGAAGCGGGCGCACCCGTTGCCATCGACGGAGAAAAGATGAAGGCCTCCAAGATCATTGCCAAGCTGAACGAGCTGGGCGGGGCCAACGGCATCGGCATCATTGATATCGTGGAAAACCGTTTGGTGGGAATGAAGGATCGGGGCGTGTACGAAACTCCCGGCGGAACCATTCTGTACTTTGCCCACGATCAGCTGGAAATGCTGACCGTAGATAAGGACACGCTTCACCTGAAGCAAAAGCTTGCGGTGGACTACGCCGACTTAATCTACAACGGCAAGTGGTATTCTCCCCTGCAGGAAGCGCTGACCGCCTTTGCCAACGAATCCAACAAATACGTTACGGGCTCGGTGAAGCTGAAGCTTTACAAGGGGAACATCATCCCCGCGGGTATGACCTCTCCCTATTCTCTGTATTCCGAGGATCTTGCCACCTTTGACGAATCGGACTACGATCAAAAGGATGCTCAAGGCTTTATCAATCTTTGGGGACTTCCCACCAAGGTTCAGGCGATGCGGGACGCTAAAATCAAAAACAAATAAGATCATTGAGGATTTCTTATGGATAAAATGTGGGCAGGACGGTTCACAAAGCCCTCCGACAAATTAGCGGACGATTTTAATTCTTCTCTCCCCTTTGACCGTCGGATGTATGCACAGGACATTCGGGGAAGCATCGCTCACGCGACGATGCTTGGCGCACAAAAGATCATCTCCGAAGCCGACGCCGAGACGATCATCGCAGGGCTTCAGGGCCTTTTGCGGGATCTGGATTCGGGGGCGTTGGATTTTGATTATTCCTGCGAGGACATTCATATGTTCATTGAGCAGGAGCTGACCAAGCGCATCGGCGATACGGGAAAGCGGCTTCACACCGCACGGTCGAGAAACGATCAGGTTGCGGTAGACCTGCGGATGTATCTGCGGGATGAATGTGAAAAAATCACCCTTCTGATCAAGAAGCTGATCGCCGCCGTAGCCGAGCAGGCAGAAGCCCATCGGCAGACCATTCTTCCCGGCTATACCCACCTGCAGCGGGCACAGCCCATCGTGTTCGGACATCACCTGACTGCCTACGGGATGATGCTGGCACGGGACCTGGGGCGTATCGCAGACGCAGTCAAGCGGATGAACGTCTCCCCCCTCGGCTCTTGCGCTCTGGCGGGGACCACCTACCCCATCGACCGCAACGCAACGGCGGCGGCGCTGGGCTTTGACAAACCCTGCATCAACAGTATTGACGGCGTTTCCGATCGGGATTACTGCGTGGAGCTGCTCTGCGCACTGTCGCTGATTATGACCCACCTTTCCCGCTTCTCGGAAGAGATCATTCTTTGGTCGTCTTGGGAGTTCCGCTTCGTGGAATTGGACGACGCGTACACCACGGGATCCAGCATTATGCCCCAAAAGAAAAATTCCGATATGGCGGAATTGGTTCGGGGAAAAACGGGCAGAGTCTATGGTGACCTGATGGGGATGCTGACGGTACTGAAGGGGTTGCCCTTGGCGTACAACAAGGATATGCAGGAAGACAAGGAAAGCATCTTTGACGCCGTGGATACGGTCAAGCAATGCCTTGAGATCTTTATTCCGATGATTCGCACGATGAACGTAAACAAAGAACGGATGTATCGGGCAGCTCAAGAGGGCTTCATCAACGCCACGGACATTGCAGATTACCTGGTCCGCAAGGGACTTCCCTTCCGCACGGCTTACAAGATCGTAGGACAGATTGTCGGTCACTGTATTCAGACCAATCAGGTCCCCGACGAAATGCCGTTAGAGGAATATCACGCATTCTCCGAATTGTTTGAGTCGGATCTTTACGCCGAAATCAGTTTGGAGTCCTGCGTGAAAAAGCGCACGTCCCAAGGCGCCCCGGGGGCAATGGACGAGCAACTCAATTATTTGAAAGCTCTGTATTAATACGAAAGGGATCCCGATCCAAGGTCGGGATCCCTTCATTTTTTTCCTTTCCTACCCTTTGTCGAAGGACAAAATCATTCTCGGCGGAAAATTCACAGAACAGGGCAATTTGAGTTGTCATATCCGCCCGCCGCAGGAGGAAGGGCGTGCTCCCGTCACCCCGATTGCAGAAGACGTGATCTTGTTTGTAGTACAAACGAGAATTTTGCAGAAAAAATCTCTGAAAATTCAATTGACAACCACTGAAAAATGTGGTATAATAATTCCATAAAACGTTCTTTCTAAAGCATCATAGATCGGAGGACTGAAACTATGAACGTTATCGTCACGAAAGACTACGCAGAACTGTCTGCCGCCGCGGCAAAAATCGTCGCCGAGCAGATTACCCGCAAGCCCGACTGCGTTCTCGGACTTGCCACGGGATCCACTCCCGAAGGAATGTACGCACAGCTTGTCGACCAATGCAAGGCGGGAAAACTGGACTTTTCCGCCGTTCGCTCGGTCAACTTGGATGAATATTATCCCATCAAGCCCGACAATGATCAGAGCTACCGCTATTTTATGAATGAAAAGCTGTTCAATCACGTCAATATCGACAAGGCGAACACCAACGTTCCCAACGGAATGGCAGAGGACCCCGAAGCAGAAGGTGCCCGTTACGATCAGATCATTGCAGATCTGGGCGGCATTGACCTGCAGATTTTGGGCATCGGTCAAAACGGACACATCGGATTCAACGAGCCCGACGAAGAATTGGTGGCAGGAACCCATCTGGTGGATCTGACAGACGACACCATTCAGGTGAACTCTCGCTTCTTCGCTTCCATCGACGAAGTTCCCAAGCAAGCCCTCACGATGGGCATCGGCAGCATTTTCACTGCCCGCAGCATTATCATTATGGCAAGCGGAAAAAACAAGCACGACGCTATTTCCAAGCTCTTGTCGGGGAAAATCACCACGCAATGCCCCGCAACGATGCTGAATCTGCATCCTGACGTCACCGTTATCTGCGACGAGGCGGCGTACAACGGTTAATTAACAAAAAAAAAGAAACTCGGACGGAGAAACTCCGTCCGAGTTTTTTGCACTTTTTGGTACGGTAATGGATATGATTCCGCTACTTTATGAAATCGCCTCAATATTCAAAGAATAGCCGAGAATCTCTCCGATCGAGGTAATTTCCCCTTTAATTGTCACTTGATCCCCCACCGATTTTTCCAGAATAAAGCTTTTTTGCGTATCATTTTTAATATAGCACATCACCGTATCAAAATTCCATTCGTCTGCGGCTACAGGCTCAATAGCAATATAAGAACCGTCGCTGTCAAAATTTGAAATTTTCCCCGTGATCTCCACGTAAGCATTTTGGTATTTGGATTCTGCCCGCAGTGCGTTTTCGTGCAACTCATCCAACATCGTTTGCAAATCCACCTTTTGATAGGACTTCTCCGTGGTCATGTTGTTCCGACTTCCCCCCGAATCCTCCGTCCCGGAACCCGATCCAATGCCCGTACCCTCGGAATTCCCCGCTCCACCAAACGCAGAGCCAATAATTCCGACGGAAACGACTCCAAGGATTACCCAGAACCACCATCTTTTGTAAAGTTTCTTTTTCATAGGAACCTCTTTCTGCGATATTATCGCCAATCATATTGAGAAACACACTTCTCCCTCTTATTATACTCTATTTCTCGACAATTGTCAAGTAGTTGAGTATAAATTATAATAAAAAGGGGTGAAAAAGTTGATCTCATACGAACCATTTTACAAAACCATAAAGGAAAAAGGCATTTCAACCTACAAGCTAATCAATGAATTCGGCGTCAGCCGCAGTCTTCTGGACCGATTGAAGCACAACAAACCCATCAGCACCGTCACGTTAAACGATCTGTGCACCTTTCTTCGTTGCCGCGTAGAGGATATCTTAATTTATACGGAAGACGAAACTCCCTCCAACTAAAGAGCCTTGAATCCCGAGCCGTATAAATCGGCTCGGGATTTTGTACGATTTGAATTAAATTTTTCCGAGAAACGAAAATAAATTCAACAAATTTTCGAACCTTATTCCCTACACCCTTGACAAAGAAGAAAAAGTTCGCTATAATAACGGAATATTATTAAAATATGTAGACAGTGATAGAAAGGGCGGTGGAGCGATTTTGTGGGAGATTTCTTTAGGCGTTGAATTGTTGCTTCGCATTCTGCTTTCTGCGCTCTGCGGCTCTGCCATCGGGCTGGAACGGGGCATTCGTCTGAAGGAAGCGGGACAACGGACCCATTGCGTAATTGCCGTGGGAGCCTGCACCTTTATGATCCTGTCGGTTTACGGCTTTTTGGACACCTCGGGTAGTCTGGACGTCACTCACATCGCCTGTCAGATCGTCTGCGGAATCGGCTTTCTCGGCGTAGGAATCATCTATAAAAGCGACACCTTCGGGATTTCGGGGTTAAGCACCGCCACGGGCCTTTGGACAACCGCTGCCGTGGGAATGGCTTGCGGAATCGGAATGTACGCCTTGGCGTGTTGCGTCACGGCGCTGTTGATCGTTTTTCATATTTTTCTCAACGTAACCCATATGGAGTCCTTTGGATACACCATTCAAACCGTCACCATAGAGGTCGATGATCTTGAAGATCTCAAGCCACTGTTGAAGAAAAAGAAGAAAGCATATCGAGCAAAGATTCTTTCCTGTGAATATACTCGAAATGAAGAAAAAGGAACTGTTACCGTCTGTTTTCGGTTCCGTATGTTGGGAGCAATCCCTCTAAAGGATATTTTGCAGACAATCGACAACAACAAATCCATTCGCGGAATTTCAGTTTGATCGGAGGGTGTTATTATGATGGAATTTTTAGAACAGATTCAGGCATTTTTCGCAGTACATCCCCTGCTGACCTATTTGGTTCGCATCCTTGCGGCAATGGTGTGTGGGGCAATCATCGGATTCGAACGGACCAAACGATCCAAGGAGGCGGGGATCCGAACCCACTGTATCATCGCGGTTGGCGCCGCTTTGATTATGATCATCTCCAAATACGGCTTTGCCGATCTTCTCAATGAAATGGGAGCCTACACCGAGGGGACCCGCGGAGCCGATCCTGCACGCATCGCGGCACAGGTGGTCACGGGCATCTCCTTTTTAGGTGCGGGGGTTATCTTCAAAAACGGGAACACCGTAAAGGGCTTGACCACCGCCGCAGGGATCTGGGCGATGGCTGCCGTGGGGATGGCTTGCGGTGCAGGAATGTACGGCGTTGCATTCCTCGTCACGGCCGTGATCTTGGGCGTGCAGTTGGTTATGCATTGGTTCAACGTAGGAAACGACGCGTACTCTAACAGTGAAATTCGCATCACGATGGTGGACTCCCCCGAAATCCGCAAGGCGCTGAAGGAGAAGCAAAAGGAGTTGGGCATCACCATCATTTCCTCCCGCGTCACCGCCTGCGACAACAACACTCTGAACATCATTTTGCAGGTCCGCCTCAAGCAAACCATTCCCTTTTCCGAGGTAGTTGCTTTTATGGACCGGCATCCCGAAATCAAATCCTTAAGCGTTTAACCCATAGAAAAAATCCGCAGAGTTCTCTCTGCGGATTTTTCAACAAAAGAGGCAAATTCCCACAAACCGTCGCCGCCAATGGTAAACTTTTTGAAAACCCCTTGACAAACCTCGGAAAATATATTATAATAATTGGGTATGCGGAGATGTATCGAAGTGGTCGTAACGAGAACGACTCGAAGAATTTGTTCGAAATTTGGAACGAGAAATCTGGAAAATCTCGCAACCATGCTTATTACATCATCCAATAAAAAACCTCAAAAAAAGAGTTCTAATAAAAGTTCTAACAAACCGAAAATTCTAAACATACGGAGAGTTGTCCGAGCGGTTGAAGGTGCGGCTCTCGAAAACCAAAGACCACTTTAGAAAGCCATCCTTGAAAACCCTTGATTTATCGGGGTTTTCGCAGTACAATTAAATACATCAATCAGTTTTCTCTCCAACTTTTCTCTCCATTTTCCAAGGTTGAGATTTGAGAAGTTGGTTTGAAATATAGCACGGAGAGTTGTCCGAGAGGTCGAAGGTGCATCACTCGAAATGATGTGTTCCCTTAAAAGGAACCTAGGGTTCGAATCCCTAACTCTCCGCCAGACCATTAGCCTGCAAGCGTTTTAGCCGCTTGCAGGCTTAATTTTTTATCCCACGGTAATCAACGCAGCACTCATTCCGGTCATCATCGCCTGAGCCGAGTTTAGCTTGGAATAATGATGCAGGATTTCCGGATGCTCCGTGACCTCGTTTCCTGCAACAATATCGTTCATACAGTTTCCGAGGGTCAACGGCATATCGTGGGGTTTGCGCTGTCCTAACATCTTGGTTAAATCGCCCT
>JAGAOB010000097.1 GCA_017623895.1 Clostridia bacterium | reverse complement strand
CGATGTGGTCTTCGTGGCCGTGGGTCAGAAAGATAGCGGCAACGCGGTCACGGTTTTTCACCAGATATTGAATGTCGGGAATGACGTAATCGACACCGGGCATATCCTCGTCGGGGAACGCCATCCCGCAATCCACGACGATAATATCCTTTCCGCATTCGATCAAGGTCATATTCTTTCCGATCTCGTTCAATCCGCCGAGCGGTATGATTCTGATTTTTTCAATTTTTTTCAAAATAGTCCTCCTATATAGAATAAAAGTTTATGTAGCCCGACGAAGCGTCGGTCTTTAATCGGGCTTGAGCCCTTTTAGTTTCATAGAATAAAATTCACACAATTCTTCCGCGGCTTCCGTATTGGATGCTTCGGAAAAGATGCGGAATGCGTTGATATTTTGCTTTGGAACGATCCGTACGACGCCTGCACGATCAAAAATACGGATCCCCTCCTCCAATTCCCCTCCCGCAGAGGCGAGCATTCGCATAACGGCACTACGAGGAAAATTGACGGAAACATCCCTTTGTTTTACAGCAAAGGAAGGCAAGCGAGAAACAAATTGTTGAAAGGAGCATTTTTCTTCCTGCAACAGATTCAAAATCAACAGCGCTTGAACGTTAGGGTCGGTCAGGGGGAATATTTTCCGTATATGGGCGCTGTCGGACAAGGTGCGCAGAGCACGAAAATGGAATTGATTGGCTACGGTTTCGGTTAAATTGGGAAACGTACAAGGGAAATAGACGGGGGTATGCTTTTGTCCCAAGGCGATACAGGTGCATAGGTGGATCAGATCCTCGTCAAAGGGTTCTCCGTCGGGGCGCTCAATGCGAATCCACTCATCCCCGATACGCATTCGTTCCCGGGCTTCCCCTTCCGGAATACGAGGAAGCAACGGAGCCAACACGGGGGTTGCGACCACCCGAACCATCAGGCGGCTTGGAAGTCCAAAGGAGCGTAAATAGGTCTGATACGATTTTGCACCGCCCCGAAAAATCCGGTAAATCCCGTCGGTCTCGCCGCAAGCGGATTCCCCCTCCAGGCAGCGCACCAATTTCCGCCCAATTTCCGAAGAAAGGGGCATCCCGTCGCCATCATACAAGCGGAGGATCAAATTGGAATAATTGCGCTGAAAAAACGCTCCGCAACGAAAGGCGTAATTTCGCACCGTGAAACGGAACTGCGACAAATCGTTTACACCCGTATCGTATACGTTTTTTCCCGCGGATAAAACACCTCCGCAAAAGGTCATCGCGGCAGACGCATCCCGCTGCTCGGCTCTGCCCACAACCACGTCACCGTGAAACATTTCGGCAAGAGCGCGTCCGATCTCATACATCATAGCGCCGCCGAAATCCTCGCCGAAGGGAAAAAAGATCTTTCCGTCTTCGGGAAGTAGGGATCGAAGTTTATGGTGGACATTTCCCGAAAGAAAGCTATTTTCGGGAATACGATTCGATGGATAGATTTTTATACCTGCGGGAACGACGGTCTCCGATCCGAGATCACATTCGGATCCGACGACACATCCGTCACCGATTCTGACGTTGGAGCGCAAAACGGAATTTTTACACAAGACCGCATTTCTTACAGAGGTTCCAGATTCACATCGAACTCCCGTATCAAGAACACAGCCCTCCACGCGGGCACCGTTCAAATGACAGCCGTCTGCAATTACGGTATACGGCCCGATGTGACAGTCGTTCAATTCCACGTTTTTTCCGATATAACAAGGGGATTCAATCACGGTGCTTTCATCCACGGGACTTTCAATCACGTCGCGGCTTTCGGATAGCAAATGACGATTACATTCCAGATAAGAGGAAACGGTTCCGATATCGCACCAATATCCTGCAGCAAGGTGTCGGTATATTGGGACGTTTTTCTTCATCATTGCCGGGAAAACATCCTTGGAAAAATCACTTTTCCCATCAGGAATGTAGTCCAACAAGGAACCGGAGCACAGGTAGATTCCCGTATTAACCTCATCGGAAAAGGCGTGAACGCAGTCGGGCTTTTCCAAGAAGCGAAGAATCTTCCCTTCTTCATCGGAAAGTAAAACGCCGTATTCTCCCGGATCCTTCACGCGGGTAGACACGATCGTGATCGGACCTCCGTGGGCAAAATGAGCCTTGATCGCGGGGGAAAGGTCGAAATCAAAAATGCTATCCCCGCTGACGACGAGAAAATCGTCATCGCAGTTTTTTAAGCAGTTTTTCACAGAGCCTGCCGTACCCAAGGGAATCGATTCTTCGTGAAAGCAGATGCTTAAATCCTTAAATTCCGAAATAGAAAGTGCAGCACGCACCTGCTGCGGAAGATAAAAAAGAGAAACGTGAAATTCACGGATCCCAAGGGCGGAAAGAGCCCGAACGATCCGAACGATGCAAGGAACTCCCACCAATGGAACACAGGGCTTCGGAAGCCGCTCTGTCAAAGGACGCAAACGGGTGCCGAATCCTCCTGCCATAATAACTGCCTTCATACCTTTTTTGCTTTCCCCTTTCCCAAAGATAAATACAAAAAAAGTATTTCCGAGAGAGGGAAAGTTATGCGACGTATCAAAGGCTTGTCAAAGAATTCAAAGAAATTTCACGCAATACTGCTTCAAACAGAATGGATACGAAATGAATATGCGCCGTAACGGGAGATTATTCCACCGTAGCATCGGCAGCAATCATAGAACGCAACGTGTTGCAGGCGACTTCATAGTTTGCCTTCGTGGTAGAACGGGCCGAAGACCACGTCCCCTCAAGGGCGCGCAGGGAAACGTAAAGATTATGAGAAAAAACGTCAAATCCTTCCGTTTTTGAGGAGAGATCGGAGCGGGAAAGATTCCACGCATATCCTTCTCCGTCCAGGTCGTCAGTAAAGTCGGTCAAGGGCTGAAGGTATCCGTTACGGTACAAGTAGTCGATCCCACTCGCATCGCCAAAAAGAAGCATCACGTCCCCTGCCTGTACGGCATTGAGATTTTTTGCACGCTCCGTAGGATCGGATCCGTCTCCAACGCGAACGCCCGTGACAGAAACCGTGATCTCTCCGTCACCGTTAACGTCTCCGCATTGGGAAGAAACGAAAGACTCAATCCACGATATCTGTTCGGTATACATCGGAGAAGATCCCGTAACGTAATACACCTGCATATCGTACTTGGGCCTGGTCACACAGCTATGAAGACTGACGACGAAAACAACGAGGAGAAATATTGAGGCCAAAATATGGAATTTGTAATGATACCAAAGGTTTTCAGCTTTCAAGCGCAGGGACATAAACACGAACGCCTTTCCCGAAAAGAATTATTGAGGAAGAACGATTTCGAGGATCTTGTAGGTATATTCGCCGCCGGGTGCGGTAACAACGACCGTCTCCCCTGCTTTCTTTCCGAGAAGGGATTTTCCCACGGGGCTTTGATCGGAAATCTTATTTTTGGAAGGATCGGATTCGGTCATACCAACAATGGTATATTCGATTTCTTCATTGAATTCATAATCCAAAACGCGAACGATGGAGCCGACCTGAACGACGTCATTCCGCATCCCGCTGTGGTCCACGACCTGCGCGTATTTCAGCTGTTCCTCCAGCGTGCTGATGCGAGCTTCGACCATTGCGCGTTCTTCGCAGGCGGCATCATATTCGCTGTTTTCCGAAAGGTCGCCGTGGCCGCGGGCTTCTTTAATGCGTTCTGCAACTTCGCCGCGTTTGGTCGCCTTCAGATAATGAAGTTCCTCTTGAAGCTTGGTTAACCCTTCTTGGGTCAGATAAATAGGCTGGGACATAATATAAGGTCTCCTTTATAAGAGTTTAGTAATTACGAAATTTTAATCAGCGTAGACGGTTTTCAGGGAGGCAAGGGCATCCTGCAGCTGAGGGTCGTCGGATTCGTCAAGGGCATAGAAATATTTTTCCTGCTCCTCGCTCATCGAAACGGCGTGATCGGGCTGCAATCCCGTACCGTGATAATAAGTCCGTGCTTTGGTAAGGTAATAAAACGTAGTAATCTTTACTGCGGATTTATCGGAGAGTCGGTAGGTAGTCTGACCGATGCCCTTTCCGTAAGAATGGGTACCAATTAACAGAGAGCCGTTCACGTCCCGCAAGCAGGATGCCATCAATTCGCTTCCGCTGGCGGAGGACGTATTCATAAGAACTACCATTGGAACGGTGGTCTTTTGGTCCTGTTTTGAATAAATAATCTCTTCCGTATCCTTATATTGAATGACCACCATCTCTTCACCCTTCGGGATCAGGGGCTCAAGAATACTTACAACGGCGTCGAGGCTTCCTCCGAGATTGTTGCGAAGATCAAACACGAGCCCCGTAGCTCCTTGGGAAAGAAGATCGTTTAGTGCAGTATGAAATTCTTCAGCGGCAGGCTCGGTAAAGGAATGAATACGGATGAATCCGACAGAGTCAATCATACGGTAAGAAACGTAGGATTGAACGAATTGACGGAAGGTGACCGGAACGGTCAGCGTTTCGTTGCCGCGAGAAACGGTAAAGGTCACGCTTTCTCCGGCATCTAAACCCAATTCCTCGTACACCTGATTATAGTCACGGCCGATTACGGAGATTCCGTCAATGGCGGTAATGAGGTCCCCGGCCTTCAGACCCGCCTGCTCGGCGGGAGAATTACCCAAAACACGGCGAATAAACAACCCCTGTTGTATAGTCTGTTCTGCCTGCAGGGTGATGCCGATGCCGGTATAGTGTCCTTGGTTTGAGGAAAGGTATTCTTCGTATTCTTCCTTCGTCCAAAACTGGGTATAGGTATCATCCAACCCCGACAAATAGGCGTTGATCGCGGCTTTTTCTGCATCTTCTTCCGAAAAATCAAACACGGCGTGCTTGTCGATCAAGCGACGAATTTCAGAAAGAGTATCGGAAAAGCCGTCGTTTTGCGAGATGCGATCCGCAACAAAAAATCCCCCGACGGTGAGCAAAAAGGTAATTACTGCGGTGAGGATTACCGAAAGGAGGATCGAAAGGTGTTTTCTCAAGAAGATGTCGCCTCCGATACAAAAAGGAATCGATTCGACTCAAAAAAAGCCGAATCGAAACATCGTTTTCAAGAAGTTCCGAGTTGAGCGCGAAGCAGCTGCAAGGCAGACTGCAATTGATCGTCATCCGATGCGGCAAGGGTAAAAAAGCCGCTGACTTTTTCTTCCGATAGGGCAACGCTGACGTCGGGAACAATGCCGCT
Organism: Clostridia bacterium; assembly: GCA_017623895.1. GTDB lineage: Bacteria > Bacillota > Clostridia > Oscillospirales > UBA644 > RGIG995. The sequence goes on along the minus strand of JAGAOB010000097.1, from coordinate 12,413 downwards.
TGCATTGAATTGTGTCCCGTTGGGGGTAATATATTCGTAGGTGGAGATATGAATGGCCGTTCCGTCGGACAGGGGAATATCCCGTTGTCCCACGCCCTTTCCGCGGGAAACGTCGCCTACGATAGAGGCGGTTTGCGTATCCTTCAGAGCACCGGTGAACACCTCCGCTACATCGGACGTTGCAAAGTTTTGAAGCACGACGATTTTTTCCGAAAGGTGTCCTTCATCAGAATAGTAACTGATCTGCTCTTTCTCCGTAAGTTCTTTGACGGAGCACATTATGCCCGCAGGCATAACCTTATCCAGCACGTCCAATGCAGAGGCAAGGTCTCCCCCCGCGTTAAAGCGGAGATCCAAGACCAGGCCGCGGGCACCTGCGGCACGCAGAGTCTCCACGGCGGAGGAAAACTCCGACACGGTGGAAACGTCAAATTCGTTGATAAACACGTATCCGATTCCCGACTCAAGCAAACGGTACTGAACCGTTTGAGGATCAAAGGAGGCACGGGTTACGGTCAGTGTCACGGGAGACGTCTCCCCTTCCCGAGACAGCGTAAGGACTACGTCGGTTCCTTCTGTGCCAGACAAGGACGCCACGGCATTGCGATATCCCAGCTCCGAAACGTCGGTTCCGTTAACGGAAACAATAACGTCGTTCTTCAAGACGCCTGCCGTCTGGGCAGGAGAATTGTGCTTGACAAAGTCTACCAAAACGCCGCCGCTGTTTTTATCGTATGCAGCGCGGATCCCGATTCCTACCTGGGAGGATTCCGCGGCACTGGAGGAAAGACGGTAGTCTGTCTCGCTGAGATAATAGGAATACTCGTCGCCCAATCCTTGGATATATCCCTCAACGATGCCGTCCAGGATTCGATCGTTCCCGTAAACGGGATCGATGGGGAGGATATAGTTCTTATTGATCAGATCGTTGACTTTGTTCAACTTCGTATAAATTTGTTGGTTGCGTCCCAGATTGTCAATCTTCTGACTGACGTAAAAGTACGTGGCAATCGCCGTGAGAATAACGGTAACGACCAAAATAAAGAACATCGTCCCGTAGCGGATTCCTTGATTGGATTTCTTCATTCAGAACCTCCGTTCAGCGCGTCAACCAGCTGGGTTTTTTCAGATAATTTAAGGGATTTTGAGGGCTACCGTTGACGTAAAACCGGATATCGAGATGGTATCCCGTGCTGGTTCCGCCCGACATTCCAACGTAGCCGATCACCTGTCCCTTTTGCACGTGCTGTCCCACCGATACGGGGGGCTTGGAATTCAAGTGAAGATAGTAGGTAATATAGCCGTTGCCGTGATCAATCTGAACGAGCCATCCGTAGCCGCCGTTCTTCCAACCCGAATAAATAACCTCGCCCGATTTACTTGCAAGGACCTTGGTATTCTTCGGAACGGCGATATCGATGGCGTAATGGAAGCTTCTCTTTCCTCTCAACGTTCTCCAGCCGTAGCCGGAAGAAACGTAGTGATAGCTGTTGCCCCGTTCCACGGGCCAAAGCCAATCGCCCGTATCGTAAACAACATCGGATTCGCCTCTGCCGGAAAGCTCATCTTGAATCCATTGATTCAGTTTTTCTTCGTTGTCCTGTTCAGCTTTGATCAGTTTATCCAGATACGCCTGATCCTTATTCATTTTATTAACGATGCTTTGAAGATAGTCGTTTTTCGCATCAACGGAAGATTTAGCGCTTTCTACCGCGCTGCGGGCAGACACTTGCTCGGCACGTCGTTCTTCCACTTGTGCTTTGTTGTTCTGAATCGTTTGAATGCTATCGGTGATGGTGTCGAGCAAGTCTCGTTCGTACAAAGCGACCTGCTTGACGTAATCAAGACGCAATAAAAAGTCCGAAAAGCTTTCCGCACCGAGAAGCACGTCAAGATAAGAAATGGGACCTTGCTCGTAGGTCGCCCGTGCCTGAGCCTTGAATTTGTCGATATTATCCTGATATGTAACCTCCGCGTCAGAAATCTCCTTTTCCATAGAAGAAATTTGAGAATCCAAGTCGGAGATCAGATCGTCGTAAGCATCAATCTCGGAATTCAATTCTCCGAGCTGTTGTTCGATAATCTCTTTTTGAGCCATATACGACTGTTCTTCTTTTTTCGACGCTTCCAGCTGTGCTTCCAATTCTTCTCTGCGGTCCTGAGACTGCTGGATCTTGTCCCTTGCGTCTTCCACAGAAGATGCGGGAGCTGCAACAGAAATCAAAGATAACAAATTCAACGACAGCACGGCTGCGAGAAGAAGCGTCAGAATTTTTTTCGTCATAAAACCACCTTAAAATGAGAAACGGTTAAACCTTGAGATACTTCTTTACGGGGTACACGGATCCGATAATTCCGATCAACATTCCTCCGACCACGTAGAACGGGATCCAGAAGGACAGCTCGCCCGTAAATGAGATGGGCGTGAACATCTCGGAAAGAATGGGGAATAATACGGCATTATAAACGTAAAATTGCACGAAGAAAGAAATGATTCCGGCAAGTAATCCGATGATCATTCCCTCGATAAAGTAAGGGAGCTGAATGAAAAAGTCGGTAGCACCAACGTATTTCATAATGTTGATCTCCAAGCGGCGGGCATAGACAGACAGCTTAACCGAGTTCATAATAATGAACATAGAAACTACAAAAAACAGAGCTATGACCCATACGGAGAGAAAGGAGAGAACCTGACGAACCTCCAGAATTCCTTCGACGACATCACGGCGTTCCTGGATATCTCCTACGCCGTCTAATTTACGGATTTCGTAAAGCGTTTGGTCGTATTTGGACAGATCGAGGATTTCGAAAACCATCGATGCGCGGAACGTGTCGGGATCCAAGGCGTCCTCCATCCCCGTGTCCTCGCCCAAGAATTGCAGATAGTTGGCAAGGGCTTGCTCTTTCGTTTCGTAAGACACCTCACCGATGTTGCCGATTGACGTGAGTTCTTCCTTAAAACGAACGATGTCCAGGTCGTCCATATCTTCGTCCAAGAAGACTGCAATGCGGCTTTCTCCGATTTCCTCCACAAATTGGTTGACGTTTTGAATGACCAAGGTGGTGCAGCCCAAAAGGGAGAGACAGATGGACAGAACGGTGATCGATGCAAAGGTTAAAAGAAGATTTCGATAAAGGTTGTTTAATGCGCTTTTGACTAAAAACCAAAGGCTGTCAAGACTCATCTGCAATCACCTCCGATTCCGATTCAGGGTCCGCGGTATCCGAGACGATGCGGCCGTTTTCAATACGGATCACCCGTTGGTTCATCCGATCTACCAGATGCTGCTCGTGTGTAACGACCACAACGGTGATTCCCATTTGATTAATGCGAAGAAGCATATTCATAATCTCAACGGAAAGCGAGGGATCTACGTTTCCCGTAGGCTCGTCGGCGATGATCAGGGAGGGACTGTTGACGATGGCGCGGGCGACGGCAACGCGCTGCTGCTCTCCCCCCGAAAGCTGATCGGGGTAAACCTTTGCCTTGTGGGTCAGCCCAACCAATTCCATTGCACGCTCCACACGACGGGAGATCTCTCTGCGACGGCGGCCCACAACGCGAAGGGAAAAGGCAATATTATCGTAAACGGTAAGATTTGGGATCAGGCGGAAATCCTGAAACACGATCCCGATACGGCGGCGATACTTGGGGATTTGGCGACGGGAAAGCTTCTGGGTATTAAACCCATCCACAATAACGTCTCCCTTGGAGGGGATATCCTCGCAGGTGAGAAGATGGACCATCGTGGATTTTCCTGCACCCGAATTGCCCGTGATAAAAACAAATTCTCCGTCCTCGATGCGGAGGTTCACCTTCCGCAACGCCATAGTACCGGATTTTTCATAGCGCTTGGATACGTTGACTAATTGAATCACAACGGACCTCCGATCAATACTTCGTCGGGTTGGATTCCAAATACTTCCGAACCATCAGTGCCACCTTGAAAACAATGGCGTGGTCGAACTGCTTCAGATCCAGCCCCGTGAGGCGGCGAATCTTTTCCAGGCGATATACGAGGGTATTCCGATGGACAAAGAGCTTGCGGGAAGTTTCGGAAACGTTAAGATTGTTTTCAAAGAACTTTTGGATGGTAAACAGGGTTTCGTGATCAAGGGAATCAATGGATCCCTTCTTGAACACTTCTGCAAGGAACATATTGCAAAGGGTGGTGGGCAAATAGTAAATCAGACGACCGATTCCGAGATTGGAGTAGCTCATAATGACCTTTTCCACGTCGAAGACCTTGCCTACCTCAATGGCGACCTGCGCTTCCTTATAGGAGCGGGACAATTCACGCAGGTTGTTGATAACGGTACCGATACCAACCACGGCACGGGTGTAGAATTCCGAATTCAGCGTATCTACGATCGAGCGCGCCAACTTTTCAAGATCCTTCTGTTGAACGCCTGCTTTCACTTCCTTGACCAGGGCAATATCGTTCTCCCCTACATTAACGACAAAATCCTTCGTTTTTTCGGGGAAAAGATTTTGGACGATATCGTAAGCAAAGACCTCCGTACGGTCCACGAGGCGGATCAGAATGACCACGCGAGGAATATCGCCGTTAAAGTGGAGTTCCTTGCTCTTGGGATAAATATCACCGGGAAGGATGTTTTCGAGCATAACGTTTTTGACAAAGCTTCCTTTGTCGTACTTTTCATCGTGGTATTCCTTGATGGTGCAAAGGGAAAGAGCGAGAACTCCGGAAAGAGTTTCCGCAACAGAGTCGGTGCCTTTTACGAAAACAAAACTGTCAAGTTTAACGCGGGATCCGATGACACGGTATGTATATCCGTTGATCACGGCGACGTCAGACGACGTAAAAAATTCCGCAACGTTGGTATCAACACTTTCTCCGATCATAGAAAGATCGCTGCAGGCGACGACGGTATGGGTCTCATCCACGATTCCGATGATGCGATCCGTAACGTCTCTCGTTTTTTGAATCAATTCCTGATACATTTTTGTTGACATTGTTTTCTCCAATCCTTCTTCCCGTTTTTGAAGCAACCGATTCATCGTGAAAATAGATATGCTTTTGTGCTATGGCGTTAAAATAGTTGGTTAACTTCACCTATAGTATACCATATATTGAACAAGAAATCAATGTTATTTTTGTGACATATTACCGAAAAGCACCGTTTTCTTCTGTAAATTGTGCATAATCACGAAAAATGTTTACGATTGTGCCACGAAAATGCCATTTCTTTGTCCAAGCGGAGGCGACGCATCAGTTCTCCAAGATCAGAAAACTGGATTTCGTCCCGAAGACGCGTCAAAAAGCGAACAGTTATCCGCCTTCCGTAGAAATCGCCGTCCACGTCCAGCAAGTGCGTCTCAATATTTCGGATAGAGCCATCCTTGACCGTGGGTCGAATCCCCACGTTCGTAAGAGAACGATAAACAATGCCGTCAATTACGGTTTCCGTGACGTAAACGCCGTTTTGAGGCAAGATTTTTCCATCAGGAGCGAAAAGATTGACCGTGGGAAAGCCAAGGGTGCGCCCCAAATGCTTTCCTTCCACCACGGTCCCCGACAAGGAATAAGCAGCGCCGAGCCAAGAATTGGCGCGTTCGATCAATCCCTCTGCCAACGCGGCACGAATGGATGATGAGGAAATTTTGACCAAATCGGTTTTCAGATCAACCACGTGCTGACAGATACCGTTGCAACAAACCCCGTCCCGAAGAGTCCCCTCTCCCCCTTTGCCAAATTTGAAATCCGATCCGCCGAACAGATGAGTACAGTCATAACGATCCCGCAGAAAATCAAGAAATTCCTCAGAGGACATATTGCAAAAATCTTCATCAAAGGGAACGGTATATACGGTGTCGATCCCCTCGGAAAAAAACAAATCCTTTTTTTCTTCCGTATCGGTAAGATAATAGGGGGTCGTCTTAAGTAAAAACGCTTTGGTGTTGCGATCAAAGGTGATTACGACAGAGGAGGTTTCCAGGGAACGGGCATAGGAAACGACCTCGCGCAACAGCGCACGGTGACCTAAATGAACGCCGTCAAAATCTCCGACGGTAACGACTGACATAGGAATCTCCTCCTTTCGCTTAAAATTCAAATATCTGCAGAAAAAGCAGATTTCACAAGGCCTTGCTCGCATTGTGCAAGTCCAAGAAACCGTTGAGAAACAGAGTATGCACGATAAAGTCCGTCCTGAACACGCGGGGAAATTCGATCCACGGTCAACGCGCCGCCGTTCAGATAATAATGCTCCCCGTTTTCAGGAATGGTTACAGGGGAAAGATGGGAGAAGGCCGTTTCAGAAGAAATTGCAATTTCGTCGAGTCGGTCTTGTTCCGCGTAAGAAACGACGTTCTCCAAGGATCGGGCATCCTCTAACAAAAAGCCGTTGGAGGACGTGCGGCGCAAGGCAGACATCGTAGCACAAAGCCCCATTTTTGACGCAATATCCTCACAAAGCGTACGAATATAAGTACCCGACGAGCAGGAAACGGAAAAGCGATATTCGTCTTCCCCGATACGATCCACGTATGCAAGATCGAAAATCTCCACTTGGCGGGGAGCTCGCTCCACCTCTACCCCCATTCGAGCCAATTCGTACAGTCGTTTCCCTTCCACGTGAACGGCAGAATACATCGGAGGGACCTGTTGATAAGGGCCGACCATCGCAGGAAGAGTCTTGCGAACCTCGTCTTCCGTGGGGAGTAGGGAGGTTTCCAGCGTTTCTCCCGTAACGTCGCCGGTGTCGGTGCGAAGTCCGAAACGAATGGAAGCAAGATAGCTTTTTTCGTGGGGAAAAAATTGAGTTAGTTTGGTATCTCTGCCCGTCAAAATCGGCAAAAGACCGGTACACATAGGATCCAAAGTGCCCGTGTGCCCGATCTTCAGCTTTTCCGTAGATGCGTGTTTAATTCTTGAAACGACCTTTTGAGAAGTCATTCCTGCAGGCTTGTCCACGAGAAGTATCATTAATGGATCTCCTTTTCCTTCAAAAAACGGGTTTCAATCGCCTGCAACAGACGGGCTTCAGCCTCCTCCATCGTGGATTTGATCAAGCAACCCGAAGCCTTGACGTGACCGCCACCTCCAAACACGGCGGCAACGGCAGACACGTCAAAGATATCGTCTGCAGAACGCAGAGAAACCTTGACGTCTCCCTCTTTTGTCTCCTTCAGCGTCGCACAAACCACGCACCCTTCAATACGACGAATCAGAGAAACCATCCCCGATACGTCTTCGTCCAAGGCGCCGTTTTCTTCCAGCATTTTTCGAGAAATCGGAAGCAAAACCACAGTCCCATCACGGTAAACGTGAAGGGCGTCCAATGCAGCACGCTCCATTTTCAGCTGACGCAGGGGAACGACGTCGAACATCTTGCGAACGACACGGGGAGCGTCAAAGGAATACTTCATCAATTCCGACGTCACCCAATGGGTGTGGGCAGTGGTGTTGGAATAGCGAAAACAGCCCGTATCAAAGGCAATAGCGGCGTAGAGCTTTTCGGCAATCACGTCGTCAATTTCAACTCCGCAGGCCGAAAACAGGTCAAAAAGGACCTCCCCCGCCGAAGAAGCGGAGCCAAAAACAATATTGTTGCGGGCGTATTCGGTGTTCGTGTAGTGATGATCAATGTTATAGTCCACCGAATCGGCATAGCAAGCCAAGTCGGGGCCCAGCATTTGTGCCGTGGCAACGTCTACGGTGACGATAGCGGAAGGGAGAAATTTTGGCTTTAGCTCCTCCGCACCGTCGGTAATATCCCGAAGGTTTCGGTCTACCGTTCCCGTTGCGGCAACGCAAACGCGGCGACCAAGATTTTCAAAGGCACGCTTTAAGGCAAAAGCGGTGCCCAAGCAATCGCCGTCGGGATTCCGATGAACCAGGATCAACACGTCGTCCATCGTCATCAGCTCCCGAAAGGCGGCAAGGCAGGTCTCGTTCATAATCAATCGTTTCCGCTTTCCAGATTCTTGAGAATTTCGTTGATGCGTATCCCCTGCTCCAGGGAGCGGTCCAGGATAAAGATCGGTTCAGGGGTACTGCGCATCCGCACCGATTCCCCAATGCGGCGGCGAACGTATCCCGAGCAGGCTTTCAGGCCCCTTCGGACCTCCGTTTCATCGTAATTCCCAAGAAAGCTGAGATAGATTTTCGCATATTTCAAGTCTCCCGACACCTCCACCGACACCACGGTTGGCATAGGCGGGATGCGGGGATCCTTGACCTCAGAGAGGATCGAAGCAACGGCACGTTTGATTTCTTCATTCACGCGATTCTGCTTAAAATTCGATCCCATAATATCCTTTCCGAGAAAATCAGTTCTTGATTTCCTCCATAAGGTAGGCTTCGATCACGTCGCCTTCCTTGACATCGTTAAATTTGTCCAATCCAATTCCGCATTCAAAGCCCTCCGCAACTTCCTTGGCGTCGTCTTTGAAGCGTTTCAGAGAGTCGATTTTGCCCTCGTAGACTACGATTCCGTCACGTACCAAGCGAACGGAAGCAGAACGAACGATCTTCCCGTCCTTGACGTAACAACCGCAGATGGTGCCTACACCCGAAACGCGGAAGGTCTGACGAACCTCGGCGTGACCGAGAACGTTTTCTGCAAATTTCGGAGCACGCATCCACTTTAGGGCGGCTTCCATTTCTTCAATGCAATCGTAGATAATACGGTAAAGACGGATGTCGACCTTTTCTTTTTCCGCTTGTGCGCGAACGTTGCCGTCGGGGCGGACGTTGAATCCGATAATAATGGCGTTCGACGCGTGTGCAAGCATTACGTCCGACTCGGTAATCGCACCGACGGCGTTATGGATGACCTTAACCTTCACTTCATCGTTGGAAAGCTTCAGAAGAGAGGAGCGCACTGCTTCGACCGATCCTTGAACGTCGGCCATGACGATCAGATTCAAGGTCTTGACGTCCCCCGTTTGAATCTGAGAGAACAACTCGTCAAGTGACACCTTGGCGCGATCCTGGAAGGTTTCTTGCTTCTGCTCAAACTTCCGTTTTTCCACCAACTCTCGGGCCATCTTCTCGTCCTTGACCACTTCAAACTGATCGCCAGCGGCAGGAACGTCGGAAAGTCCGATAATCTCTACGGGCGTAGAGGGGCCTGCTTCCTTAATCCGCATCCCGCGATCGTTGGTCATAACGCGGACACGACCGACGGAAGCGCCAGCCACAAGGACATCGCCCGCGTGGAGCGTACCATTGCTGATCAACACGGACGCCACGGGACCGCGGCCTTTGTCCAGCTTTGCTTCGATAACGGTACCCTTTGCTTCCCGGTTGGGGTTCGCCTTCAAATCCGCAACCTCGGAAACCAAAAGGATCATTTCAAGCAGCTGATCGATTCCTTCGTGCTTTACGGCAGAAACGGGTACGCAGATCGTGTCACCGCCCCATTCCTCGGGAACCAATTCGTGCTCGGTCAACGCCTGCAGCACACGGTCATAGTTTGCGGTGGGTTTATCCATTTTATTTACAGCAACAATAATGGGAACATTTGCCGCTTTCGCGTGGTTGATGGCTTCGACGGTCTGAGGCATAATTCCGTCATCAGCGGCAACAACGATAATCGCAACATCGGTTACCATCGCTCCTCGGGCACGCATTGCGGTGAAGGCGGCGTGGCCGGGGGTATCGAGGAAGGTAATATCGTGATCGCTGACGTGAATACTGTAAGCACCGATATGCTGCGTAATTCCGCCTGCTTCTCCTGCGGTGACGTTGGTATTGCGGATCGCATCCAGCAGGGAGGTCTTCCCGTGGTCGACGTGCCCCATCACGACGACGACGGGAGGACGCGTTTCCAATTCAGAGGCTTCGTCCTCGTGATCGTTAAACAGCTGTTCTTCGATCGTAACGACCACCTCTTTGGAGACCTTTGCCCCCAATTCCTCTGCAACCAAAGCAGCGGTATCATAGTCGATGATCTGGGAGGCGCTTGCCATAATTCCCAATTCCATCAGCTTTTTAACGACTTCTACGTTAGTGGTGCGCAATTTTGCGGAAAGCTCACTGACCGAGAGACTTTCGGGAAGGATCACATTGCTCAAGTGCTTTTTCTTATCCTTCTCGTACTGCTCCATACGCTTCAGTTTTGCCAATTCATCTTCCTTCTTGCTGCGGAAGTTTTGCTTCTTATTATTTTTCTTGTTGATCTTTTGCTTACTCTTTCCGTAATCACGGTTTCCGCGATTTCCAACGATATCGTCCAAGCGAGAATCGTATTTTGCCTGATTGAAATCAGCGGCATTGCGAGTATCGACCACCATTACGTCGCGCCCATAGCCCGAGCGCTTGTCTTCGCCCGAAACAATGTTGACACCGCCCTGAGATTGAACCTGCTTTGCAGGAAATTCCACGCGCTTGAGATTGTCGCGCTTTACGGCAGGCTTCTTCGCCTGTTGCTTACGGGCGTCTGCGGCAGCTTTTTTCGATTCCTCTGCGGCCTTTTGGGCAGCTTGCTCTTCCTTACGCTTGGCCTCTTCGGCAGCCTTCCGAGCTGCGTCAGCTTCGGCTTTCCTCTTTGCGGCTTCTGCCTGACGGCGAGCTTCTTCCTCGGCGGCGGCCTCTTCGGCCTTTCGACGCTCCTCTGCTTCCTTTGCTTCACGCTCCTGCTTTGCACGGCGTTGCTTTACCGCATAGGGCTCTTTGCCCTGATACGCCTGAAAATACAAAGCAAGGGAGGGAATTTGATTTTTCTGAATAAGATAATCGAATAAATAGTTCAACTGATCTTCCGTTAAAACAGCCTGCTGATTGGCAGGTGCTTCTCCGAAGCGTGCCTCCAACAGAGACATAACATCCTGAGGCTTCAGGTTGAAATCTTTTCCGATCTCACGGATACGATATTTCTGATACGAACTCATACGTTCTCCTCCTGCAGTTCCATTTTTTTCCGAATCGCACCGGCAAAGCCGGCGTCGGTGACCGCAATCACGGCGGTCTGCTTACACCCTACGGCGTGACCTAACTCAACCTTTGTCAGCTCCGAAACGACAGATGACTCCTTCCGTCCCGCTAACGCTCTCGTAACCCGTGGAGAGGCATCGGATGCGATGATCAGAAGCTCCACTGAGCGTGGATAGCTCTGAATCGACGCCACACCTAACAAGAGTTTTCCTGCACGGCGGGCAAGGCCAAGAGTGGGAAGAAGATTTTTATCCATCCAGTCCAACCTCCTTGCGAAGCTCGCTGTACAGAGCATCGGAAACGTTCCCTCGAAGAGAACGGGAAAGTCGACGGGACTTACATAGCTTTTCCACACATTCTTTATTGTGACAAACGTATGCTCCCCGTCCCGATGCGGTGCCGAGACGATCAATAAACGGATTTCCGTTTTTGGGAAGAACGATACGGATATAATCGGCCTCATCTTTGTGAAAGCGAGATCCGCAGGATGCGCACATCCGAATCTTCGCCCCTTTGTTTCGGATACTTTTCTTCATAATTATTCCGCTACAATGTCAATATGATAATTGGTCAAGCCTGCGGCGAGACGGACGTTTTGTCCCGTCTTACCAATGGCGAGGGAAAGCTGCTCTGCGGCAACCGCAACACGGCAGGTGCGGTCGTTTTTATTGATCTCCACAATACGAACCGAAGCGGGAGACAACGCCGCAACGATAAATTCTTCGGGCTCGGGGCTGTATTTGATCAAGTCAATGCGCTCCCCGTTCAATTCAGAAAGAATGGAATTGATACGCATCTGCTTGGGACCAATGCAAGATCCTACGGGATCAACATCGGGATTTTTCGACCAAACGGCAACCTTGGACCGCGATCCCGCTTCTCTTGCGATTGCCATCACGCGCACCGTTCCATCGGCGACCTCGGGAATCTCTACCTGGAACAGTCTGCGGAGAAATTCCGCATTCGTACGGGACAAAACGATTTCCTGACTCTTCGCATTACGGCGGATGTCGGAAACACAGACCTTGACGTGGTCTCCGTCACGGAAGGTTTCACCCGGGATCTGATCCCGTAGATTCAAAGGCAAGGAATAGCCGTTGATATTCAAATAAACGACGCGGTTAAATTCGTCCACGCGATCGACGGTACCGGTAACGATGGTACCCTTTTGTCCTTCAAATTCGTTGATCAAGGAACCGTTGACCGCCTCGTTGATTCCCTGAACGATCACGTTTTTTCCTACCTTTGCGGCAATACGTCCGACGGTAGCGGGGTCAACCTCGTCACGAACGTAATCTCCTAACTGGTACTGCGCGGAGATCTCACGAGCCTCTTCCAAGGAGATCTCAATGGAGGGATCCTCCACGGTGTCAACAACCAACCGCTTGATGAAAACGCTGATAGACTTTTTCACTTCGTCAAAGACCACGTCCACGTTCTCTGCGGGAACGCTGCGGTCCCGTTTAATTGCAGATGCAATGGCAGCGCGGATCTTTTCCAGCATATATT
>JAGAOB010000096.1 GCA_017623895.1 Clostridia bacterium | reverse complement strand
GATCTGCTTGTTATCTCCGAACAGGGCCTCGAAGGTGTTGAAAAATTCCACCTGAATGGATTCCTTGCCTCCGATAAACTGAATATCGTCCACCATAAACAGATCCAAAGAACGGTATTTATTCTTGAAATCCATTGATTTCTTTTGCTGAACGACAAGCTCGATAAATTCGTTGATAAAATCCTCACTGCGAACGTAAAGACAGTTTTTCGTGGGGAATTTGCTTTTTACCTCGTTCTGAATGGCGTAAAGAAGGTGGGTCTTACCCAAGCCCGACGCACCGTAGATAAACAAGGGATTGTACGCCCCCGACGGATTTTTTGCAACCGCCATCGAGGCGGCGTGGGCGTGGCGATTGGAATCCCCGACCACGAAATTTTCAAAGGTATATTCGGGATGAACGATGGAGGAGGTGATGTTGGAGATGGGATCTTCTTCCTCCGATGGAACGACGACGGGAGTCACAGAGGAACGCTTCCGCTCCTCGGCCGTGACCACGTTAACGTCAATATCAAATCCAACCACCTCGGTCATTGCGGCGGCGATAATATCCTTGTATTTGGACATCACGATGTCCCTCTGAAAGGGAGAGGGAGAAATAAAAATAGCGGCGTCGTCCTCGTACGCGACCAGCTCCAGCGTGGAAATCCACATATCCAGCGCGTTGTTCGTCACCATTTCCTTTAATTGAACCAAAGTTTTGTCCCAAACGTCCCGTAAGGTCATAATCGTTCTCCTTCTGACCTGCCCCCGAGGGAGCGAAGTCTGTATCTATCAAATTAAAATGAAGTAAAATTTGTTTAATTTAATATAATAATAACATATATAAATAAAATAAGCAAGAAAAAATGCAAAATTGTTAAAAAAAGTTACGAATTTACTTTCGTTTTCCCTTGACATTTCACGGTTTTTCATATATAATAATGAAAGTAATCGGCGTAGGGGCAGTATGCCCTGTTGCCGCAACCACTCGGAAGGAGGGAAAGAAAATGGTAAGAACCTACCAACCCAAAAAGCGTCAGCGTAAAAAGGAACACGGCTTTCGGAAGCGTATGAAGACCGCCAACGGCCGCAAGGTGCTCTCCAGAAGAAGAGCGAAGGGCAGAAAGCAACTGACCTATTAATGAAACGCACGGAAACGATCTGTGAAAACCGTCTGTTCCGCCGTCTTTACAGAAGCGCAAAAAGCGAGGTAACTCCGCTTTTCGTTCTTTATTTCCGTAAAAACGGGCTGGAAAAAAACCGATTGGGAATCACGACGTCCACGAAGATCGGCAACGCGGTTCAACGCAACCGCAGCCGCAGAGTTTTGCGGGAGGCCTACCGTCTTTTGGAGCCGTCGATTGCAACGGGATATGATTTTATTCTGGTGGCTCGCACCCGAACCGCCACGGTAAATATGAATACGGTGAAGGATATGCTGCAAGCCGTATTGGAGCGCCAGGGAGCGATGAACCGATGAAATCCGTCGCTCTGTGGCTTATCCGTTTTTATCAGCGTCATATCTCTCCCTACAAAGCACCCTGCTGTCGGTTTGTTCCAACCTGCTCTCAATACGCGGTAGAAGCGTTGGAGGAGCACGGATTTTTCAAAGGATCAATGCTTTCTTTGTGGCGGATTGTACGGTGTAACCCCTTTTCCAAGGGCGGTTACGACCCTGTTCCACGGAAGAACACAACAGGCAAACAATGAAAAAATCCTTTTCGGGGAATTTTCAATTCTGTCCGCCGAAAAGGTTTTTTTGTATTTGCCCTCGTTTCGGACAGGCAACGAAACGGCGACGGGGCGGCAAGGAAGCCGACTCCGTGTTACGGCACGAACCGTGCCCCTGTACGTATTTAATTAAGGAAAGCTCCCACATTCAACGTAAGGAGTAGACGAAATGTTACTTGGATTTTTCAGCAGCATTATGGACATCGTAAACGTCCCCCTCGGCCTGATCCTGCAAGGGATTTATTGGTTGCTGGGGAATTACGGATGGTCGATCATCGTCTTTGCCGTTCTGGCAAAGCTGATGCTTCTCCCCTCTGCCGTGAAGGGCCAAAAAAATCAACTGCGGATGCAGTCGATCCAGCCCAAGATGAAACGGCTCGCGGACAAGTACCACAACGACAATCGCAACCCCAAATATCAGGAAGAGCTGCAGGCTCTTTACACCGAGGAGGGCTACAACCCGATGTCGGGCTGTCTTCCCCAGCTGATCCAGCTTCCCCTGATCTTCGGGCTGTGGAACGTGATCCGCCAACCCCTCACCTATATTTGTAATTTCTCCGACAGTAATCTGTACAACGCCGTGAAAACGATGGTCGAATCGGGCGTAAACAATCCTACGGTCGCTAAATTAAGAGAACTGTTCTCGGCTTATATTACCGACGGCAAGCTTGCGGAATACAGCGACAAGCTGCAAAGCACGCTGGATCTGCAGGAAATTTATATTGCCGATGCCATCAACGCCAATCGCAACGCCATTGACGGTCTGAACGAGGCCATTCAGCAGAAAAACGTGATCGGAACGGAATTTATGGGCATCAACCTGGGGGAAACGGCTTCTTCCCACGGCCTTTTGAGTTGGTTTATCCTGATTCCTATCATTGCCGCCCTGTCTTCGTTCCTGGTCTCTTTCATCAGTATGCGGGTCAACCGCACCCAGACCGACAAGAACGATCCCACTGCAAAGAGTATGAATATGATGCTTTACACGATGCCTCTGCTCTCTCTGTGGATCGGATATTCTATGAACTTCGGCGTTGCCATTTACTGGATCTTTAACAACCTTCTCTCCCTGGTACAGACCCTCCTTTTGCCCCGTTTTATCAAGGAGAAAAAAGAGGAAAAGCCCGTGAAAGAGAAAAAGCTGAATTACACGAAGATCGAAAAGCTTAAGCGGGAAGAAGAAATGCTCAACGGCGAGCCCGTGAACAAAAAGAAGAAGAAATAAGAGGAATATAATTAATATGGAAAAGA
The DNA here is from genome assembly GCA_017623895.1 of Clostridia bacterium. GTDB lineage: Bacteria > Bacillota > Clostridia > Oscillospirales > UBA644 > RGIG995. The sequence goes on along the minus strand of JAGAOB010000096.1, from coordinate 19,421 downwards.
TCTATAAAGGAAAAACCATCGAGCAAGCCGTTGCCAAGGCCTGCGAGGAGCTGGGCCTGTCCGTGGGCGAATTCAGCCAAGAGGTTCTCGACCTGGGCTCCAAGGGCTTCTTGGGCATCGGCTCCAAGGAAGCAGCGGTAAAGATCACCTATACCCCCGACGCCTGTCAGTGCGTTCGGGATTATCTGGAAGGCCTGTTTGAAAAAATGGGCATCGAGGACGTTGCCGTAGATATCACCACCCAAAAGGAGACCGTGGTCATTCAGGTCACGGGGGACAACGCCAACCTTCTGATGAAGAATCGGGGCGAGGGCGTGGACGCACTCCAGCTGTTGCTTTCCCTCATCGTTAATCGGGATTGCGGCGAATATTACAAGATCTCCTTTAACGTCAACGATTACAAGGAAAAAACCAAGGACCGCCTGGAAGCGCTGGCGATCAAGACCGCAACCCAGGTGGTGAAGAATCGCAGAAAGACCACCCTGCCTCCGATGACCTCCTTCCAGAGACGGATCATTCACGCCAAGCTGCAGGATTTTGAAAACGTCACCACCTATTCCGTAGGGGAAGACCCCAACCGCCGCGTGGTAGTTTCTTACAGCGGAGAAGACGGGCCTGCACCCCGTCCCGATCGCGGACCCCGCAAGGGTTCCCGCAACGATCGCGGCCCTCGCCGTGACGGAAATCGGGGAGGAAAGGGCGGCTACGCAAAGCGCTCCTACTCCGACCGCAAGCCCCGTCGGGAATACGTTCCCGAGGGTGAGATCTACACCGGGCCCATCACCCATCTTCCCGGAGAGAAGCTTTCGGGGTCTGCCGCGAAAGCACCCGTTTCCCCTGCTTCCGCACCCGTGGAACAGGCCGGTTCTTCCTCCTCTCCCGTTACCGGCGGAACCCCCTTCTCCATGGATTCTGAAAACGTATAACGTTGGGAAAAGCGGATTGCAATGTCAATCCGCTTTCTTTTCCGCCGCCTTCCGTCGCAGGACGGCGGGACGGTCTTTTACTTTGCTTCGGAGGTGAAATCAATGACCATTGCCGCCCTTGCCACCGCCCCCTTTCGGGCCGCCATCGGGGTGATCCGTATGTCGGGTCCCCAAGCCTTTTCCATCGCCCGATCGGTGCTGCGCTACCAAAACGGCGCCCTCATCGAGGAGGGGCAGAAGCGAAACGTCTCCTTTGCCCGCATCGTAGACGGCGACGAGGTGATCGACGAGGCTGTGGTCTGCGCCTTCCGCGGTCCTCATTCCTATACGGGGGAGGATACGGTGGAATTTTCCTGCCACGGAGGGGTCTATCTTCTCCAGCGCGTTCTTCGGCTTCTGTTTGACCGAGGCGCCCGACAGGCCGAGGGCGGGGAATTTACCAAACGGGCATTTTTGAACGGAAAAAGCGATCTGACCCGCGCCGAGGGAGTGATGGATCTGATCGATTCTCAATACGCCAACGCCGCCCGCGTTGCGATGAGCGAGCTGGACGGCACGGTAGGGCGGTCCATTTCGGAAATTCGGGACGAGCTTTTGGGAATCTGCGCCAAATTGCTTGCCTACGTGGACTATCCCGACGACGAGATCGGAGAGGTTTCCACCGACGAGATCGCCGCACTGCTGGATTCCTCCATTCACCGCGTCACCGCCCTTTGCGATTCCTACGGCGTGGGACGAATCCTGCGGGATGGGGTGCGCACCGCCCTGTGCGGACGGCCCAACGTGGGAAAATCCAGCCTGATGAATCGGATGGCGGGCACCGACCGCTCCATCGTCACCGACGTTGCGGGAACCACGCGGGATACCGTGGATGCCTGTGTGGTCTTCGGAGACGTGAAGCTGAACCTGACCGATACGGCAGGGATCCGCGAGACGCGGGATCCCGTAGAACAGATCGGCGTTTCGCGGGCGCGGGGAGAAATGGAAAAAGCAGAGCTGATCCTCTGCGTTTTTGCTCCCGATTGCAACGCCGAGGACGAGGACCTCGCCGAAGAAGCCCTGCAGCATCAAGGAAAAACGATATTTTTATTTAACAAATCCGACCTTGCCCCCCAAAAACCCCTGCCCCCGTGGGCAGACCGCGCTCCCGCCTTTCGGGTCAGCGCAAAAACCGCAATGGGGATGGACGCGGTGGCAGACTGCGTCAAGGCTCTGTTTACCGCACAGGGCACCTCGGCAAGCACGGTGATCTCCAACGGACGGCAATATCAATGCCTTTGTCGGGTCAAAACAGCCCTGCAACGGGCACGGCAAAATCTTGCCCTCACCCCCGACGTCATCGTCTCCGACCTGGAGCAGGCCGTCGCCGCCGTGGGGGAGATCACGGGCCAGACCGTCTCCGAGCAGGTGATCCACGAAATCTTTTCCCGTTTTTGCGTCGGAAAATAAAACGACCGACCCCGTGCCGCGTTGCGCCCGCTGGCACCGCAAGTGTCGCGCCGCTTCCAAGGACAAGCGCCTTTAGGCGCGCCGAGTACGAAGCTCTTTCGCGGGTCAAGCGCTGCGCCGCGCGCGTAGCATTTTTTCTTTGGTTCTCGCTTTTTTGAAAAAAAGAAAGAACGGAAAGGACTTTTATGACGTATTATCACGCAGGCGCGTGTGACATTGCCGTCGTCGGGGCGGGGCACGCGGGCATTGAGGCCGCCCTTGCAGGGGCGCGTCTGGGACGGAAGACGATCTTGTTTACCATCTGCCTGGACGGAGTAGGAAATCTTCCCTGCAACCCCTCCATCGGCGGAACGGCCAAGGGACACCTGGTGCGGGAGCTGGACGCCTTGGGCGGACAGATGGGAAAGGTTGCCGACGAGGTGTTTTTGCAGAGCCGAATGCTCAACCTGGGCAAAGGGCCCGCCGTTCATTCCCTGCGGGTGCAGGCCGATCGAAGACGGTATCAGGACCGTATGAAGCACCTTTTGGAGCTGGAGCCCAATCTGGAGCTGAAGCAGGCGGAGATCAAGGACCTGGTCCGAGACGGAGAGGAATGGATCTTGACCACCCACTTGGGGGCGCAATATCGGGCAAAGGCCGTGATCCTGTCCACGGGGACCTATCTCAAGGGGCGCATCATCGTGGGAGAAACCGATTACGAGGGGGGCCCTGACGGAATGTTTGCTGCCACGGGGCTGACCGATGCCTTGAAGCGGCTGGGAATTTCCCTTCTTCGCTTTAAGACGGGCACGCCACCCCGCATCAAGCGGTCGTCGGTGGATCTGTCTCAGCTGGAGGTCCAGCGGGGAGACGATAAGATCGTTCCCTTTTCCTTTGAAAACGAAGGGAAGCACATCGGGGAAAATACCCACGATTGCTATCTTGTCCATACCAACGCCGAGACTCATCGGATCATTCGGGAAAATCTTCACCGTTCTCCCCTGTATTCGGGGAATATTACGGGAATCGGGCCCCGATACTGTCCGTCGATAGAGGATAAAATCGTCCGCTTTGCCGAAAAAGAGCGGCATCAGCTTTTTTTGGAGCCGATGGGACGGGACACGGAGGAGATGTATCTTCAGGGCTTTTCTTCTTCTCTGCCCGAGGATGTGCAGTTGAAAATGCTTCACTCCCTCAAGGGCTTTGAGAACGCCGTGATGATGCGTACCGCTTACGCCATCGAATACGATTGCGCCGACCCGTTGCAACTGTCCGCCACGTTGGAATTTAAGGATTTTTCGGGTCTTTACGGTGCGGGGCAGTTCAACGGAACCTCGGGATACGAGGAGGCCGCCGTGCAGGGCTTTGTGGCAGGGGTCAACGCCGCGTTGAAGCAAAAGGGAGAAGCCCCGCTGATTCTCGACCGCGCGTCCTCGTACATCGGGACTCTGATCGACGACCTGGTGACGAAGGGCACCAACGAGCCCTATCGGATGATGACCTCCCGTTCGGAGTACCGTCTTTTGCTTCGGCAGGACAACGCCGACCTGCGCCTGACCCCCACGGGGTACCGCATCGGCCTGATCTCCCAAACGCGGTACGAGGCGTTTTTGGAAAAATACCGCTTGGTGGAGGAGGAAAAGGCTCGTTGCCTGAATACGCATTTTTCTCCCGAATCGGTGCAGGAGATCTTGGAGGCAAACCATTCTCCCGCCGTCCGCGGAAGCGTCAGTCTTGCCGACCTGATCCGTCGACCCGAGCTGACCTACGCCGCCCTTGCCCCCGTAGACAAGACCCGTCCGTCTCTCCCCGACGGAGTGACGGAGCAGGTGGAAATTTCCTTGAAATACGAGGGATACATCCGCCGACAGATGTCTGCGGTAGAGGAGTTCAAAAAATTGGAAAGCCGAAGGCTGCCCGCAGATCTGGACTATACCACCGTCAAGGGACTGCGGCTGGAGGCACAGCAGAAATTAAACAAATTCCGCCCCGCGTCCATCGGTCAGGCCTCCCGCATTTCCGGGGTGAACCCTGCGGACGTGACGGTGCTTTTGATTTGGTTTGACCGAAGAAAGGAAGAAGAATCGTGAGAGCCCGCAAGAAGAAAAATACCGTTCCCCGCCTGGAACGGGTCCGTGATTATTTCGTTCCCGTTATCCCCGCCCAAGAGGGCGAGATTCGGGTCGAGGTGGGGTGCGGAAAGGGAAAATTCATCACCGCCCTTGCCAAGGATCACCCCGACGTGACCTTTTACGCCTTGGAAAAGATCCCCGACGTGATCGTGATGGCGGCGGAAAAGGCGGCACGGGAGGAGATCGAAAACGTGAAATTCCTTTTGGCTGACGCCAAGGATCTGACCGAGGGCACGGAAAAGACCTTCTTGGGTCTGGACGAAAACCGCAAGCCGATCCTGCAAGACGTGGCCCACGTCGCCCTTTGTCCTACCGCCTGTGTGTCGGTGCTGTATTTGAACTTTTCCGATCCTCTGCCCAACAAAAAGCACGCCGACCGACGGCTGACCCACAAGAATTTTCTCGAAAAATACCGCACCATCCTCAAGCCCGACGGCCACGTGGAATTTAAGACCGACAACAAGCCCCTCTTTGATTTCTCCGTGGAGCAATTCAAGGAGTGCGGCTATGAGATCTACGATTACACCGAGGATCTGCACCATTCCCACATCCCCAACCCCTATCGAACCGAGTATGAAACGCGCTTTTCGGAAATGGGAATGCCCATCTATTCTCTGAAGGCAAAGCCGTAATCCGCAGCTGCGGACAAAAAAATAAAAAACAGGAGCAACGCTATGAAATTTCGGATTGGAGAGGGCTACGACGTTCACCGTCTCGTCGCGGGGCGCAAATGCATCATCGGAGGGGTGGAGATCCCCTTTGAAAAGGGACTTTTGGGGCATTCCGACGCCGACGTTCTGCTCCACGCCGTCACCGACGCGCTGTTAGGTGCCGCGGGAATGGGAGATATCGGCCGCCGCTATCCCGATACCGACCCCCATTGGCAGGGGGCGGATAGCTTAGCACTGCTGCAGGACACGGCGAAGGATCTGCGTCGCAGCGGATTCGTCCCCGTCAACGTGGACTGCACCGTAATCTGTCAGATGCCCAAGATCACTCCCCACGCCTCACAAATGTGCAAAAACATTGCCGCCGCCTTGGGAATCGACGAGGCTTGCGTCAACGTCAAGGGCAAAACCGAGGAGGGCCTCGGCTTTACAGGTGAGGGCCTTGGCATCGCCGCCCGCGCCGTTGCCTTGGTCGAGCAGGCGTAACCCCGTCCCCCGCCCGCAAGACGGTTGCGGGGCAACGCCGTCTCTCGCGCGCTGCTTTCGCAGGGCGATGCCGCCTCTCGTGCGCGTAAGGTTTGAGTTTGAAAAATATTTTTCGCAGGCGAACAACGCGGTTCGCCGTTTTGGGAAAGGAAAAAGCACAATGAAGCTGTTATCCGTGGTTTTACCCATCGTTTCGGGGGATCCCGAAGCCAACGTATCGTCTATGATCTCCTTTATGGAGGAGCATTCCGCCGACGTGTATCTGTTCCCCGCCTTTGCGGTGACGGGAGTCACCTGCGGGATGAAGTTTGCCTACAAATCCTTTATCGACGCCACCGACAAGGCGTTGGATCGCCTGTGCGATTATACCGCGGAGCGTTCCGTCGTGGTGGTCACGTCGGCCGATCAGATGGGCAATATTTATCTGAAAAACGGGGAACTGGGCAAAAAGCCCGAATTCGAAGCCTTTGGCAAGACCTTCGTTATCACCGCCAACGGCGAGGGAGAGGGAGACGTTCTTCTTCTGCCCACTGCGATGGGCGGGTACCCCTGCCTGTCTGCCGACGTCACCGATCTGTGTCAAAAAATTTCCGCCGCCAAGCAATGTGTGGTGGCCGTGGCAAACCCGGGATTCGGGGAAGCGGTCTCCGACAGCGTATACCAAGGATTCTGTGGTGTTTATCGGGAGGGAAAAACGGTGGACTTCGCCCTGCAGACCCGACCCGTTCCCGTGTGTGCCGCCTTGGATGATGCGTCCCCCTCGGAGGGGTGGGAGTCGACCCGCCGTCCCCACGCCGATCTGCGGATCCCCTATTACGGGAAAAACGATCCGAAAAAGTATTTGGGAGAGCTGTTTCAGCTTCAGGTACAAGCGTTGTATACACGGATCCGCTCCTCGGGAATGAAGCACCTTGCCATCAACGTTTCGGGGGGCTTGGATTCCACGCTGGCGCTGATGGTGGCGTGGGAGGCGATGAAAATGGCAGAGCTTCCCGCCGAAAATATCATTGCCCTGACCCTGCCCTGCTTCGGCACGGGAAAGAGAACCTATACCAACGCTCATATTCTGATGGAGGAGCTGGGGGTTTCGGGGATCGAGATCGACATCAAAGAGGCGGTCACCGCCCATCTCAAGCAGATCGGCCACGACGGAGAAACGCCCGACATTACCTACGAAAACGCCCAAGCCCGGGAGCGTGCCCAGATTTTGTTCGATATGGCAAACCGCTACAACGCTTTGGCGGTGGGCACGGGGGATCTGTCGGAGGCTGCGTTGGGCTTCTGCACCTTCGCGGGAGATACCCTGTCCCATTATAACGTCAATGCGTCGGTTCCCAAAACCTTGGTCAAGGCCTTGGTGGAGATGCTGGCAAAGCGCTTTGGCGGACGCCTCGGGGAAGCTCTGGCAGACGTGGCGGCAACGGAGATCTCTCCCGAGTTGAAATCCGATCAGAAGACCGAAGATATTCTCGGCCCTTATCTGTTGCACGATTTTATCATTTATTATTACTCCAAGCATCGTCTGGAACGGCAGGAGCTGTATCAATATATGATGGCAACCTTTGACGAATACGACGAGGATGTTATCGTCAAGGCCTTGGACACCTTCTTCCGCCGTTTCCCCATCGCCCGCTTCAAGCGGTCCGCCTTGGGCGAGGGGGCGAACATCATCGGATTTTCCTTGCCCTACGTTTCTGCGGACTGCAAGTATTAAAAAATAACGGTGCCGACCAACCCGTCGGCACCGTTTTCCTGTGCACGGAGAAATTCATCAAAAAATCACAGTTTCTACACGATTGCGTAGTATTTTGAGTGTATAATCGTTTCCATACAGAGTAGGCAGTTGCGCGTTGCGCCGAAAGGCGCGCAGTGCCGTGGGACGGGATGTTGCTCACGGACGAAACCCCAACGGGGTGCGGTGCGCTGTCGCGTCCGCTGTGTTTTTTGTGGCAGACACTCTGGTAAATCATTTATTTACCGGAGATTTTTTATTTTACGGCGTAAAATAAAGATCCTCCGAGAAAGAAGGTTTCCGGAATGAAAAAACAAACCAACCGTCGCATCCTGCGCATCGTGATGGTAGGAATGCTCGCCGCGTTGTGCTACGTGTTGAGCGCCTACGTCTCTATTAAGGCAGGAAGTATGAAATTCACCTTTGCGGGATTGCCCATTCTCTTGGCATCTCTGCTGTTCGGCCCCGTGGACGGGATGCTGGTAGGCGGAATCGGCGAATTTCTCTCTCAGCTTTTCGGCTACGGACTGACCCCCACTACGGTGCTGTGGATCCTCCCTGCCGTCGTCCGCGGACTGATGGTCGGCCTTTACGCAAAATCGAAAAAGGGCGCCCTTCCCGTGGTAGGGACCTCGGTGATGATCGTCCTCTCGTCCCTGACCGTCACCCTGCTCAACGGACTTGTCATTTGGGCAGATGCGGTGATCATGGGCTACTATTCCTTTGCCTACGTCTTCGGCACCACGGGGTGGCGGTTTTTGGCAAGCCTGATCACGGCGGTGTTGTACTGCGTCGTTCTGATCCCCTTGACGGGGGCGCTGCGGAAAAGCGGTGTTGCAGGCTTGAGTAAGGAACAATAAAAAACAGAAAAAACGAGTCCGACGGAAGCACTCCGCCGGACTCTGCTTTTATTCTTTTATAATTCCTCTGCGTCGTTCACGGCATCGGAGAGAGAAATCTCCAAATTCCCGTTTCGGGTGCGGAGCTTGTCGATCAATTCCCGTGCCTTATCGGGGTTCTTCAGCTTTACCCGATAGGTGATCCGATACAGACTTCCCATTGCGGTGGTTTTTGCCTTGGTCTGGCGATAGGAGGAAAGATATTCGGCAAACAGATCGTCAAATTCGTGGGTATAGTTCAGGGATTCGGGAACGGTGATCCGCAGATCCATTGCCCGTTCTCCGTAAGGAATCAGGGAAAGCAGGATCAGTACGGCGCCCGCGATCAAAGTAAACAGAACCGCGATCCCCACAAAGCCCGCCGCACAGGCAAGTCCTGCGGTCATCGCAAGAAAGAGAGCCGCAATGTCCTTGGCCTTCCCCGGCACGGAGCGAAACCGAACCAAGGAAAACGCCCCCATAACGGCAACCCCCGTTCCGATGTTTCCGTTGACCATCACGATCACCGTATGTACGATCAAGGGCAGAATCACCAGAGAGATGAGAAAGCTTTTGCTCACGCGGGAACGGAACGCGGCGGCAAAGGCCACGATCAGACCGCACAAAAGGGCAACTCCCAAACAGATAAAATAATTTTGCGGGGTGACGGATGCAGGGGCAAGGGCTTCAAAAAAAGCGGTCATAGCGGTCTCCTTTTTTATGTAACTCTCTGTGTTTCAGCAATGTTATGCAATCTTTATTTCAACGACGTCAGGTGCGTCGTCCGTGTTTGCAGTGTTATGCAAATCTCATATTTCAACGGCGTCAGGTACACCGTTCCGTGTTTGCAGTGTTATGCAAATCTCCTATTTCAACGACCTTAAGTACGCCGTTCCGTACTTGGAAAAGGAAGCGGGGTACAGACGGTGCTTGTCCAGCCCGTGGGCGAGCCACAGGGGGATGGCTCCGTCGGTCTTGATTTCCATCAAGACTGCGTCTTCGGGCAAAAGCGGAGTCCCGTGGGAACCTGCGGACAGGTCCAATTCGGTTTCCCGATAGCGAATGCCTGTATCGAAGGTGATGCGCAGGCGGGGGGTGTCCTTTCCCGTATAGGCCTCCCGTTCGCAGGAAAGAAGCATCGACGGACGGGGATTCCCGTAAAAACTCATCGCCCAATGGATCTCCTCCATAATTTGGGACGAAACGGGCTTCTCTCCGCCCTTCAGATAGGCGATTGCGTCGGATAGGGGAAGCATCAACCGTCGCTTGTAAACTACGCCCCGAAACTTCTTTTTTATCTCAAAAAAAACGTTGGAGTCGCCCTTTGGCGTGCCGTAGCTGCGAAGTCGCAGTTTTTCCTTGTAGGCGGGCTTGTCAAAGCCCTTGGCGTCCACCGAGGCTCGGATGATGCGGCGGTCGGGCGTGTCCAGGTACAGACTGCAAACGGTGCTTTTTCCGTAAAAATCGGGAACGAGAAATCCCTGAAATTCCGCCAAAAATGCGTCCCTTTGGGCGACGGTCATCGGATATTTCTTCTCCACCCGCTGAAAGATCGTTATCGGCTCCGTTGCAATCACCTCCGTCTCAAAACGTCCTCGCGGGGCCGTTATTTCGCCGTCCCGTCTTCCTCCGCATCCGCTCCCCCGACTTCGTCTGCCGCCGCGGCAACTTCCTCCGCGTCCGAGACGTTTTCGTCCGCGGCGGCGTCCGCGGCAGCTTCGTCCGCAGAGGCTTCGTCCGAGGCAGTTTCGTCCGCAGCCGCGACAGCTTCGTCCGCGGTAGCTTCGTCCGCAGATGCTTCGTCCGCGTCCGCGTCTACATCTGCGGCAGCGTCCGCAGAGGCTTCGTCCGCGTCCGCGACTACATCTGCGGCAGCGTCCGCAGATGCTTCGTCCGCGGCGTCCAGCGCGGTGGGGTCCTCGGGCTTCGGGGGGTGCATTTGCAGGGCCAAGGCGCCCAGACCCAGGTAGTACAGGGCGTAGGAAAGGTAGTCCGACCACAGGTAATAGGAGATGGTGACGGGGTTGTATTCCGCGTCGTAGGTCTCGTATTGCAGGGTAAATTCCCCGATGCCGCACAGGGTGAGGATCAGGGGGAGCAGGACGGCAATGCCGCAAAAGCCCACGAAGATCCATTTGGTGGGCAGGACCTTTTCCAGGGTCAGCGCCAGCAGGATCAGCCCCAAAAAAGGCGCGATGAATTGGATGGGATTTTCGAAGATGTACTGAAAATCGTTGGCTTTCGCGTAAAAAACGAACAGGGAGATCTGGAACGCCACGGGGGCGAGCAATGCCACGAGCATCCAGCGCAGGTCGTATTCTGCCAAAAACAAAACGCCCACGAAAAACAGCACGGGGATGACCAGCATCATCACGGTCAGATAGATTTCGGTGCCCGACATCTCCGAGAAGGAGAAGGCGTTCAGATCAAAGGTCCATTTTCCGTTGCCGAAATAAAAGAACGCATACCACAGAACCGCCATTGCAATGCCGCACAGCGACGGCACGATGGGGGTAGCTTTGACGATATAGTGCTTTTTCATAGGGGGTCCCATCCTTTTCTTAATATGAGGGATTTTTAATTACTGCGGGGCTCCGCAGCATTTTTTGTATTTCGTATGATGGATTGTTGATTATTGCGGGGCTCCGCAGCATTTTTTGTATTTCTTTCCGCTTCCGCAGGGGCAGGGCTCGTTGGGGCCGATTTTCTTCCCTTTTACCACGGTGACGCCTTTTCCTTGCTCGGTGGTTTTTCCCGCTTGGTCGTGGACCTTGATATGGGAGAGCTTCAGCTTGTTTGCCACCGCTTTGCGGGCGTTTTCGGCGCGGACGAATTCCTCCAGCCGTACTACGTGGATCGCCCAGGTGTGGAACATCCGAAGGCAGTCGAAGACCGCCCGTTCCCGAATGGCGTAAACCGTTTCGCGGAACATTTCGTCTCCCTGCAGCTGATATTCCACCAAGGGGTTACGGTTTCCGTAGGCCTGAAGGTTGATTCCGTGGCGCAGGTCCTCCATTGCGTCGATGTGGTCCATCCAATAGGTGTCGATGGCGCCCAGCATTACGAAGCGCTCCAGCTCCCGCATATGCACGGGGGAGAGCTTTGCTTCCACGAACAGCGCGGATTGGTCGGCGGCGTTCTGCAGGGTCTCTTTGATCTGCTCGATGGAGTCTTTCCCTTCCAGAAGATCTATGGGAGCGCCCGTTTCATCTCGTGCGGGGAAATAGAGGTTGCCCTCCAAATATTCCCTCAACCCCTTGAGATTCCAATCCTCCCGTTCGCCTACGCAGAATTCGTCGACCTTGCGTTGGATCACGTCACGACGCATTTTGGCGATCTTTTCCGACAGGTCCATCCCTGCCATAATCTGATCCCGTTCCTTGTAGATCTGAATCCGCTGTTGATTGACCACGTCGTCGTATTCCAAAACGTGCTTGCGCCCGTTGAAGTTTGAGCCTTCCTTGCGTTTTTGGGCATTTTCCACGGTTTTCGTGAACATTCCCGAGGAGATGGGCTCGTCGTCGGGGAAGGAGTTGATCAGACCCGTGTTTGCCAATTTGTCTCCGCCGAACAGACGGAGAAGATCGTCTTCAAAGGAGATATAAAACGCCGTTTCGCCCACGTCGCCCTGACGGCCCGCGCGGCCCCGCAGCTGATTGTCGATGCGGCGGGATTCGTGGCGCTCGGTTCCGATGATATAAAGACCGCCTGCGGCCTTGACCTGCTCGGCCTCCTCGTCGACCTGCGCCTTGAATTGCGCGTAAAGCTCCTTGTAACGGGCACGGGCGTGAAGAATGCTTTCGTCCTCGGTTTCGGCAAAGGAGGTGGATTGCACGATCAGCTCGTGGTCGAACTCCTCCTTCTCCATCTGCTTTTTCGCCATATATTCCGCGTTTCCGCCCAGAATAATGTCGGTTCCGCGGCCCGCCATTTTGGTGGCGATGGTCACGGCTCCCTTGCGCCCTGCCTGGGCGATGACTGCCGCCTCTTTTTCGTGGTTTTTGGCGTTCAGCACGTTGTGGGGAATCTTGTGAGCCGTTAAAATTTTGCTGAGCTTTTCGGACTTTTCAATGGTTACCGTACCGATCAGGACGGGCTGACCCTTGGCGTGACATTCGGCAACCTGACGCACCACGTGACCGAATTTCTGAATCTCGTTTTTGAACAGACGGTCGTCGTGGTCCTCCCGTCGGGAGGGCTTGTTTGTGGGTATCTCCACCACGTCCAGATTGTAGATCTCCAAAAATTCGTCTTCCTCGGTCATTGCGGTTCCCGTCATTCCCGAAAGACGGTCGTAAAGACGGAACAGATTCTGGAAGGTGATGGAGGCCAAGGTCTTGGATTCGCTTTCCACCTTGACCCCTTCCTTTGCCTCAATGGCTTGGTGCAGTCCGTTGGAGTAGCGGCGGCCGAACATCAGTCGTCCCGTAAACTCGTCTACAATGATGACCTCGCCCTCCCGCACCACGTAGTCTACGTCCTTTTCCATAATTCCGTAGGCCCGCAGGGCTTGGTTGACGTAATGCTGAATTTCAATGTTTTCGGAGTCGGAATAGTTTTCAATTCCAAAATAGCTTTGTACCTTTTCCACGCCGCGGGGGGTGAGGGAAACGGTTTTGTGCTTCTCCTCCACCACGTAATCACAGTCGTCGTGAGGCTCCTCGTTCTTTGCGTCGATCTCCTTGTATTTCTTGCAGACCAATGTTTTTACCAGCGTATTGGCCCGCAGGTACATTTCGTCGGATTCGTCCACCTGCCCCGAAATGATCAAAGGCGTGCGGGCTTCGTCGATGAGGATGGAGTCCACCTCGTCCACGATAGCGTAATTCAGACTGCGCTGTGCCTTAGGGGGAAGATAGGGCGTGGGGTCTCCCTCCTTGACCCGATAGCGGATCATATTATCCCGCAAATAATCGAAGCCGATCTCGTTGTTTGTGGCGTAGGTAATGTCGGCAGCGTAGGCCTCGCGGCGCTGCTCGTTGTCCATTTCGTGAACGATCAGACCCACCTTCAGCCCCAAAAACGTATGGATCTTTCCCATCCATTCGCTGTCGCGGCGGGCAAGATAATCGTTGACCGTCACCACGTGAACGCCTTTTCCCGTCAGCGCCATCAGATAGGAGGGCAGGGTGGCAACCAGGGTCTTTCCCTCTCCCGTGCGCATCTCGGCGATTCTTCCCTGATAAAGAACGATTCCTCCGATGAGCTGGCAATGGAAATGACGCATCCCCAAAACGCGGTCGGAGGCCTCCCGTACGGTGGCAAAGGCCTCGGGCAGCAGGTCGTCCAGCGTTTCGCCGTCGGCGTACCGTTGACGGAATTCGGCGGTCTTTGCCCGCAGTTCCCCGTCGGTAAGACGTTTATATTCCTCTTCCAAGCTCTCGATCTTTGCGACCAAGGGGGCAATTTTCTTTAATTCCTTTTGGCTGTAGGTGCCGAAAAGATTTCCGAACAATCCCATTGACAAAACTCCTTTTTCGGATGAAACGGCGGCACGATGCCGCGCAATAAATATATTTTACTATATTATAGCATAGAATTTCAAAATATTCCATAGTTTTTTAATTCTGACACATAAATATCACAATTATATATTATTATATAAAATGAGGTATTGTGCCTTCGTGTCGGTTTTCTCGGGAATTTTGGGACGGCTGCCCCAAATTTGCTCGAACGGCCTTGGAAATTTCGGAGCAAGCGCCCCTAAAATTTGCTCGAACGGCCTTGGGAATTTCGGAGCAAGCGCCCCTAAAATTTGCTCGAACGTCCTTGGGAATTTCGGAGCAAGCGCCCCTAAAATTCGCTCGAGCGGTCTTGGAAATTTCGGAGCAAGGCTCCAAAATTTGTCCTGCTAAGATAGGGCGGATCCGCACCTGCACCACGGCGCACGGGGCGGGAAGATCCCTTGCACGGGGTGGAAAATGTTTGACAGATTTTTCAAATTTTTTGTTGACAAGTTCATAATAAATTTGCAATCAACCTGTGGAAAACTCCGAGGAAATTTCCCAAAACCTGTGGAAAACCTTGTGGATAGGGTGGAAAAAGCCTGCAATTCCGTGGGTTTTCCACAGTTCAAAACTATTTCGGAAAAAAGTTGCAATCTTCGACAACAATGAAATTTTCGTGAAATAAAAGGATCAAAAAAAATGAATCTTTCGGAAATTCGTGTGCTTTTGACCCGGGAAGGGTTGCTGAAAAAAGACGGGCTCGGTTCCTATGACGCCGCCCCTCTTGCCATCGGGTGTGATTCCAAAACCGTCACCCCCGAAACGCTGTTCTTCTGCAAGGGAGTACGCTTTAAGGCTCAATACCTTGCCGATGCCGCCGCTGCGGGGGCGTGTGCCTACGTCTCCGAGACGGAATATCCCGTCGCCCTGCCCCATTTGCTGGTGACCGACGTGCGCAAGGCGATGCCCCTCGTGGCACGGGAGTTCTACGGACGCCCCGACGAAAAATATCCTTTGGTAGGGATTACGGGAACGAAGGGGAAAACCTCCTGCGCCTATCAGCTGGGAGAGATCTTCCGCCACGCCTTTGGGGATCGGTACGGAATGATCACCACCAACGAGGCCAGATCCTGCGGTCCGCCGCGGAACAAAAGCGGGACCACCCCCGAGGCTTTGGACCTGTACGCGCTGTTGCACGGCTTTGCCTGTGACGGCGTCAGGGGTGCCGTGATGGAGGTCTCGTCCCAGGGGCTTCAGTACGATCGCGTGACGGGGATCGACTTTGCGGTGGGGATCTATCTGAATCTTTCTCCCGACCACATTTCTCCCACGGAGCATCGGGATTTTGAAGAATACAAGGCCGCAAAGAAAAGGATGCTGACCCTTTGTCGCACGGGCATCGTGAATTTGGACGATCCCTACGGCGCGGAAATGATCGCCGCCGCCACCTGCCCGATTCTGCGGACCGTGTCCCTGACCGATCCCACGGCGGATTATTACGCCTCTCGTCTGATTCTCACCGAGCAGGGGATGTCCTTTACCGTCAACGGAACCGACCTGAACGACTTTTCCGTGACGCTGAAAATGGCGGGAGAATTTAACGTCTCCAACGCTCTGTGCGCCATTGCCGCCGCCCGTGCCTTGGGGATCGACCCCGACGCGATTCGCGGAGGGCTTGCCAATGCCGAGGTCAAGGGACGGATGGAGCAGTTTTCCTTGGGCGGGGTCAAGGTAATCGTGGATTATGCCCACAACGGGCTTTCCTTTGAAAAGGTATTTGATTACGCCGATCGCTTCCATCCCGATGCAAAAAAGGTGGTGGTGTACGGTTGCCCGGGCAATAAGGCCCTGGACCGACGGACCGAGATGTCCGACGTGGCGGGACGCAGGGCGGATTTCGTGGTTCTTACCGACGACGATCCCGCCGAGGAGGATCCCGATACGATTATGGATCAGGCCGAGGTGATGCTTCGAGTCCACGACGCCCATTTTGTTCGGATCCACGATCGTGCAAGCGCCATTGCCCACGCCTTGTCCCTTTGCAGGCAGGGAGATCTTCTGTTGCTTTTGGGCAAGGGCCACGAGACGGGGCAGGCGGTCCGAGGAGCATCGGTTCCCTACGGCGGGGACCGTGCCTGTGCGGAAGCGGCGTATCAAGCTGCGTTGATTTATTAAGGAAGGAGAACGACGATGCCGAAATTCCTTTACGATAACGAGGGCGAGACTCCCGAGGTCCGTCCCACCGTTTCCGAAGATCTCCCCACCGCCTCCGAAGAGGGGGAGCCGGTGCAAGGTGGAGAAGAATTTGATATTTCCTCCTTTGATTTCACCATTTCCGATCCCGGTGAGATCTTGGAATTTTCCCAAACCGAGGAGGGCAAGGCCGCGGATCAAGCCGCCACAGCCTCCGATACGACGAAACGGTTTTCCCTTTCCAATCTTTCGGCTGCCCTTTCGGAAACGGCGGAACGGTTGATGGCGGAAACTCCCCGTGAGCCCAAGCCCCGCACCTCTAAGCCAAAATCCCCCAAGCCGCCGCGGGAGCGAAAGGCGCTGTTCCTCAAAAAGGAACGGGAAACGGCGGTAGATCTGCCCCAAGAAGAAGCGCCCGCCCCCGCCAAGGAAAAAATCCACTTTACGGGGGGAACCTTTTCTCAGGTGTCCCGTCGCTGGCTACGGTACGCGTTGCGCCCCTCGGGGCTCTACGACGGGGTGACCGAGCTGCTTTATCCCTTGTTTTTGGTCGGTGTGATGTTGTTTTTCGGCGGATTTTATCTGCTTCTCGGTTTGGATTGGTATTTTGCCGAGCTGATCTCGGTAGGTCGGCTTTTTGCTATCGCCGCGGTAGGCCTTTTGGTGGGCGGTGCCGCCGCAATGTCCTTCGGCGGAGGCGTTCAGGGCTTGTCTCTGCTCTGCCGCAAGGAGCGGATCAATCCCTTCCGCGTGCTTGGGACGGTGGCAGGAGCCTGCGTTTATCCCGCGTCCCTGCTGATTTTGGGTCTTCTGATCCAGCTGATCTTCAAGTCCTCGGTCTCGATGTCCTTCGGCGTGACGGCCATCCTGTGGCTTCTCTGCTCCCTTTTGGACGTTCTTCGGGATCTGATGGGAGAAAAGCATTTATTCAAGTGCGTGGTCTTTACGGTCCTTTGGGGCTTTTTGCTGTTCCTGACTATGAGCTTGACCTTTACGTTGAAATAAGGAGGACGGGGAATGAAATTTGACCGCTTTACCATCGTAGGTCTGCTGTGCGCCCTGCCTTATCTGATCTTCGGTGTGGTGCTGACCGACTCCGACGCCGTGAGTATTCTCGCTTATCTCGTGCTGACCGCGGCGCTGACGGGGGCAGAGGTGACCTGCTACGATATGATGCTTTCCGCCCGTCGGCGGAATTGGCTGTATCGGGTTCCCTTTTCCGTGCTGTTCCTCTTGGTTCAGTTCTGCCTCGGCTGGAACGTGATGATTCCCTTTTACATAATGGGGCAATTTGCGATGGGCGTTGCCACCACCAAGGATCGCTTTGAGCATATGCCCAAAATCCGCGCCGCAAAGCCAATGGTGATCTCCTTGGGTGCGTCGCTGATCTATCTGCTGATTTCACTGATTACGGGGGTGAACGCATGAAAAAGACCCTTTTGACGGCGACCCTTTCCGTGGCTTTGATCCTTACCCTTTCCCTGACCGTGCTTGCCACCGCCTACGACGGATTGTGCGGCTGCGGACGGGAGTACGCACGGACCGACACGGCGGATTTTATGATCTACGATTGTCTGGGCTGCGGACGGAATTATACCTCCTGCACCTGCCATACCTGCTGGTGCGGCGAGGATCTGACCCGAACCCAAGCCGAAGACGTAACCCTCGTCACCTGCGACGGATGCGGACTTCCCTGTGAAGATTGCATTTGTCGGGACCGTTCTTATTACGACGCGTTGCAGCGGGTGGATCAGGGCCTTACGGGAGAGGAAATTCCCAACCCCGACAACGGCGCTCTGATCGCGCTTGCAAGTCTGGTGCCCTTCGGCGGATTTTTAGGACTGTATTTCACCGTGTATCGCCGTCGGTCCGCTACCCGAAATCGAAAAGACCGCGCCCGCACGCTGGAACGGGAGCTGGATGCCATCGACAAGGAATTTGACGCGAAAAAGCGGTATGCCCTTGCCAAACAGCGCGAACAGGCCAAGCGGGAGGTCGATTCTCGGATCTTGGACCGACAGGGAATGGTTCTTTGCTTCCGCAAAAACGAGTTGTTGGCCGATGCCGTGGACGAGGAATGGATTCGGGAGACGGCGGGAGAAAATCTGCGTGCCTGCCGTTCGATGAACCGCATCGGATTTGCCGGATCGGTGGAAACGGCAGATCGTCTGTGGGATTTTAAGGAAAAGGAATTTTCTCCTGACCGACGGGAGATCAGCGGGGAATCCCCTGCCCAAGCCGTGGTGAAATGGGATACGAAGGAGGATGCGATCGCACTGTTCGAGATCGTTAAGCCCCTCAACGGACGGGAAGGAAATCTCCTCCGTCCCGCTTCCAACGTCACCCGCTTTGCCGCCCGTTTGTTTGACCAAGAGCCCTTGATGAACCGCAAGACCGATCCTTCCACCGAGGAAGAACGGCGGCAGACGATCCATCGCTTGGTCCCGGGATGCGACGCAGAGGCGCTTCTTTCTCTCGATCGCACCGCGGGGCAACCCCTTTCTGCTCCCGCAGGCCTGCCCGAAGAGGTGTCTGCAAAGCGGATGGGAGATAAAAATCGCTTTCACGGGGGGATGGCATAAATGAGATACGTATACTCTACCAAAGAATTGCTCACGCTGTTGCGTTCTTCTCAAACCGAAGCAAATTCCGCCTCTCCGTTCCGCGGACTTCTGACGCTGAACGAGGAATGGAAGCCCCTACCTCTGACCGACGAACAAAAACTGTTGTGCGCCTTCGCCCTCACCCCCGAGCGGACGCTGACGGTGGGGCGGCACTCGTCGGTGGACGGAGCTCTGTACCTGCTGAATATCGGACCGATGTGGTACCTTTACGCGTGGCTGGAAGCACAGGATCGCCACGTGTTCGAGGCCTATTTCGATCGTCCGCGGCTGTTGAAATTTTTGAATCGCAATTTCTGCGGATTTCACCGCCCCAATTTCGGGGCCTTCACCCAGTTGGATCTGCGGCTGACCTCCGATGAGTTCACCGTTTGGAATTTCATTCGGGCACTGCAGGCCTCGCGGTCGCGCAACGGAAAGCCCAAAACCAACCAAGCCTTCCTTGCCGACGATCTGAAATCCTCCGATTTTGCTCTGTATCTCCACAATTATCTGGACGAATTGGGGATGGAATCCCTTTCCTGCGACGTGGATCGCCTGATGGAGGAAAAGACCCACGACGCAATGGACGACGCCTTGAAGGGTCTGGAGGAAAAGGGAATTTTGACCCCCGACATCACCGACGTGACCCACGAAAGCGCCTACCGTCTTTCCCGTACCGCGATGGAACGGCTGGACGACGGGATGCTCTTGGATACTGTCTGGTACGCCGATCGCACCGACCCCAACCGCAAGCGGGAGGTTCTTCTTTGCCTGCGTCGGGACGGCGTTCTTGCCATCATCCCCACCGCCGACGGCGTGGTGCTCCGTTCCTTTGAATCCTGCCCCTGGGAGGATCTGATCTGACCACCCAGCGCGCCGCAACGCTGCGCTACGCGCCCCGCGCGCTGCGACGCTACGCTATGCAACG
>JAGAOB010000095.1 GCA_017623895.1 Clostridia bacterium | reverse complement strand
GGATTTCGAAGCCGATCAGAAAGAGGCTTTGGCAGAGGAAATTCGTGACATCATCGAAAACGTTTTTACCGTCTCGGTCACGCGGGCGACCACCGACCGCATTTTCGACGGGACCGCCATTGGGACCGACGACTTTGTGGGCTTTACGGGATCTCGCCTGCTGGGGATTGCCAAGGAACGGGTTGCAGTCGCAGTACGTGTGGTTGAAACCGTCCTGCGGGAGCAGGAACGGGACACGATCACCCTGTTCGCAGGGAAAAACGTTCCTCCCGAGGAGCTGGACGCCATTACCGAATACACGGAAAAGAACCACCCCCTCACGGATCTAGACGTCATCGTCACCGAAAACGATACGTTGGATTTGTTGATCTGCTTTGAGTAAAAAAAATTTACATAGAAAGATTTCTTGCAAAGGATGGAAAACAAGTGAAAACGCTGACAAAAAAGTGGCAGATGATCCTGTACGGATGCGCGGGCATCGGGGTCAATATGCTGAATATGATCGTGGGGTCTTATCTTTGCTCCGCCCTTTTGACGGGAGGATTTTCCGACAAGGACATCGGATTTTGGACCTACACCGATAAAAATCTGGTCGTTGCGGGCATCTGGGCAACGCTGATCCTCGTGGCAAAGGCCATTGACGGAATCATCGACATTCCCTTGGCTTCCTTCACCGACAATCTCAAGACCCGTTGGGGCCGCCGCCGTCCCGCGATCCTCATCGGATTCATTCCGATGATCATCGCATATCTGCTGTTCCTCGTGCCCCTCAACAACGGTCCCACCGTGCTGAACACCATTTGGTTTGCAACCCTGCTTTGCCTGTTCTACGGCGCTTACACCCTGACGATGGTGACCTATTACGCCACCTTCGCCGAAATTTTGGAAACCGACCGTGACCGCTTGTTCTTATCCAACGTCAAATCGATCTGCGACGTGGTCTACTTCTCCATCTCCTTCGCCTTGGTTCCCGTGTTCGTCAACCTCGGTCGGATGAATATCCGCTGGGTGGCGCTTTTGTTCCTCCCCCTGGCGGCGAGCATGCTTATTGCTCTTCTTATGATCAAGGAGCCCTCCACCAAGGACGGCATCCCCGAGGATTCCAAGGACGCAAAGGGCGTAGGCTTTATCAAATCCATCACCTATTCCTTCCGCAATAAGAATTTTATCTATTGGATGCTCTGTGCGTCGGTGATGAACTTCGGACTTCAGCTGTTCTTAAGCGGAATCAACGAATTTTTCTCGTCCACGGGTCTGAATATGACGTTGATTATGGCCTCGTCCTTTGCCCCCGTGCCGTTCACCCTGCAGATCTATAACAAATTAGTCAAAAAGAAGGGCATCAAGTTCGGATTCCAATATTGTCTTTTGGTGTACTCCTTCGCAATGGTCCTGATGTTCGTCTGCCGTATGCTTCCGCTGAAGTATATGACTCCCGTCGCCCTCCTGTGCGGATTGATCGTCTCCCTTGCGATGGGAACGTTTTTCTCCATTACCTATACCATTCCCTCCCAGCTGGCGGCGGAAGAAAACGCGCGGACGGGAATTTGCGCATCCTCGATGTATTTCGCCGTTCAGGGCTTGTTTGAGGGTGTCGCTGCGGGCTTGGCCTCCGGTCCTATGCTGGTCTTCCTCAAGCAGCATAGCGGAATCCCCTATATGACGCTGATCATTGCCGTTGCCTGTATGACGGCGTTCGTTATGGCGTTTTTCCTGCCGAAATCCATTGCAAACCTTGGCATCGAAAAGAAATCCGAACAAAAATAAATACGTCACGTAAAGCGCAGAAGGGAAGATCGTCTTCCCTTTTTGCGTTCCGTTGGGGGATGGACGCCTTATGTCTTCACTTCAAAAGCGTATTCGAAGCGATTGCCGCACCTTGGCGGCATCGGACCGAACGATGGAAGATATCTACAATATCATATTTTCCCACGGGGACCGCATTATGACGGTGGACGCCTCTCTGGTAGGCCCCACCTCCCGAAAGACCTATCGTCAGGTGCAAGCCGAAATCGAGACGGTCTCCCGTTCCGTTTCCCGTGCAATGAAGGGAGAAGCGGGGCAGTTCATCGGTCTTTACGGAGAAAACAAGCCCCAATGGATCGTCCTGTTCTGGGGAATTCTGAAAAGCGGCAATCTGCCCTATCTGATCAATCTCCGTCAGCCCGTCGAGGCCTCCGCAGAGGCGCTGAAATCCTTGCAAGCCCCTCTGACCGTCTGCGTGGACGCGGCCCCCGATCTGGGAACGGAGATCCTGTCTTACCAAGCGTTACTGCAGCCCGCATCCGAGTCGGAGTCGTCCTGCGAAGGGATGCAGCCCGCACCCGAAGCGGAGGTTCATCCCCCCTTCGGCGACGGATTTGCGCTGTCCACCAGCGGGACTACGTTAAGCAAAAAAATTTGCATCTACAACGGAAAAAACGTTTCTGCCCAAATTTTGAACGTGGAAAAAATCTTGACACAAAACGCAGATATCATCAGAGAGCACAAGGGGCAGATCAAGCATTTGATGTTCCTTCCCCTATATCACATTTTTGGGCTGGAGGCCGTGCTTTTGTGGTACTCCTTTTTCGGATCGACGTTCGTTTTCCCGCCCGATCTGAATCCGCAAAATCTGCTTCGCACCGTCCGAGATTACGGTGTGACCCACGTTTTTGCCGTTCCTCTGCTGTGGGCATCGGTAGAAAAAAGCCTTCGCAAGGAAGCGAGTAAGGATCCCAAGGCCCTGAAAAAATTAGAGACGGGGCTGAAGATCTCCCGCATTCTCCAGGACCTTTTTCCCGTCCTCGGACGGGCGACTGCCCGCTTTTTGTTCCGGGACGTTCGGGAAACGCTGTTCGGGGACACCCTGCAATTCTGCATTTCGGGGGGAAGCGCCATCAAGCCGTCCACACTGGAGCTGATCAACGGGATGGGATACCACCTGTGCAACGGATACGGGATGAGCGAGATCGGCATTACCTCCGTGGATCTTTCCAAGAAGCGGAAGGATCGGGTTACGGCCACCATCGGAAAGCCCTTTGCCTCCGTAGCATACCGCATTGACTGCGACGGAAGGCTTCTGGTCCGCGGCTCGTCGATTTGTCACCGTATGACGGTGGACGGGCTGGACTGCCCAATGGGGGAATGGTTCAATACGGGCGATCTGATGACGAAAAACGAAAAGGGTCAGTATCTGATCTCGGGGAGAGCCTCGGACCTGGTCTTCGGCGAAGACGGCGAAAACCTGAATCCCGAGCTGGCGGAGCAAGCCCTCTCCCTGCCCCACGCGAAGAACTTCACCGTCACGGGAGACGCAAAAAACGAAAGGCTGATGCTGATCGTTCAGATCTCTCCCGACCTGACCGATGAGGAAAAGCGCCTTCTTTCGACGGAGATCGAACAGGGAAACGCCTCGTTGCCCTCTGCATATCGGATGCAGGAGATTCACTATACCTACGACCCCCTGATGGCACCGACCGACATCAAGATCAGCCGTGCCCGTCTTCGCCGTCAAATCAAAGACGGCACCGTCCGTCTTTTTGAAACGCTGACCGACGCAGCCCTCCCGCCCCGTTCCTCGGAGGCGTCGCCGATAAAAGAGGAGCTTCGGGCACTTTTTGGAGAGATTTTGGGAATCGATCCGAAAGCCGTCACCGACAACGGACATTTTATGCACGATCTTGGAGGCTCCAGCCTGGATTATTTCACCCTCATCGGACGCATCGACGAAATCTACGGAATAACGATGGAGTTTGAAATGGAAAATTTCTCGTACTGTCTGGAGGATTTCGCGCGCATTATAGGAGAAAAACGGGAATGATCTACAAAGAAATTTTGCGGTGGTACGGGATCCTGTCGGGTTATCCGCTGTACCTTGTCTATTTTAAGCGCAAAACCTATTATGAGGATCGGTCGGTGCAGGGTCGTATCCTAAGGGGCGGAGCTTTGATCGTATCGAATCATTTTCACGTCTTCGATTATATCGTCAACGCTTTACTGTTCCCCTTTCGCAAGCTGTACGTGGTGCTGAAAAGCGATATTTACGATCACAAATTTCTCGCTTGGGGAATGTCGATTTTCGGAGGGATCCGATCCGACCGAGACACGATGGGAATGCGTTTTATCGACGAAAGCGTCTCCCATTTGCGAAAAGGACGTCTTGTTCAGATCTTCCCCGAGGCGTACATCACCCACGACGGTAAGATGCGGGATTTCAAAACGGGCTATATTATGATCGCCCAGCGAGCGGACGTTCCCATCATCCCCGTCATTACCGACGGTAGCTACGGACTGTTCCGTCGTACTCACGTTATCATCGGCAAGCCCATTCGTCTCTCCGATTACTGCGCCTCCGCCCATCCCAATCGGGAGCAGATCACGGAGCTGAATGGCATCGTACAAGGAAAATGCCTGGAATTACAGCAAGAACTTCTCCGCCGCATCGAGGAAGACCGCCAAAAGCCATCACGGAAAGGACCATAATATGACGCCCATTTTACTTTTCTTTTCTCCCCTTTTGGAATCTCTGCGGATCCTGTGGGAATCCTTGAAGATCCTGATCGAATCCTTTCGCCTTTTTTTGGAGGCAGTAGCAAGCGGCGTAGCACTTTTGCCTGCCGCGGAGTCAACGTGGCCTGCAATGCTTCCCGCAATCCAGGGTATGGTTGCGGGAATGATTCCCCTCGTCTTGGTAACCCTAATCACCGCCGTAACGCTGATCGTTCTTTGCGTTCTTGCCCCCAACACCCTTGTGGGATACATCGTTTACGTGATGCATCTGAAACGGACCAAAAAAACAAAATGGACCCGTGAATGCTCCGAGATGACGCCGATTCAAATGGAAATGTACGAAACGGGGGTTGCGTGGAGCGACCAACACGCCGAAAAGAAGACCGACGTTCATATCGTCAACGAAGGGCTGAATCTGTACGGAGAATTTTACGATTTCGGCTCGAACAAGACGGTGATCCTCGTGGCAGGGAGAACCGAGGGACTGCGTTATAATTACTTTTTCGCCCGCCCCTACGCCGAAAGCGGCTACAATATTCTGACCATCGACAACCGCGCCCACGGGATGAGCGACGGAAAATACAACACCATCGGCTTTGAAGAACATAAAGACCTGCTTGCCTGGGCAAAATACATTCACGAAAATCATCATACCGACTCCGTGGTCTTCCACGGGATCTGCATCGGCTCCGCGGGCTCCCTGTACGCGATGACCAAAACGGACAGTCCCGCCTACCTCAAGGCCATCGTTGCCGACGGAATGTACCCGAACTTCTACGAAAGCTTCCGAAATCATATGATCGAGCTGAAAAAGCCCTTGTTCGGGCTTCCCTTTATCGTGGGATGGATGAAGGTGCTCACGGGACACTCTATGAAATACGGTCCCATCGATGTAATCGAGCATCTGGACCGCCCCATTCTTATGCTCCACGGGAAGCAGGATCTGTATTCCCTGCCCTCCGAGGCGGAGCGGCTCTATGAAAAATGCGGAAGCAAAAAAAAGCAGTTGGTATGGTTTGAGGAGGGGACTCATTCCCATCTCCGTTACCGCGATCCCGAAAAATACGACGCTGCCATCAAGACGTTTTTGAAGGATGCGGTGGAGGACTCACAATCCGCTGCGTAAGAAAGGATCCTTATGAAGCTTTTAACCGACCTGCTTACCAATCCCTGTATTCTTGCCTGCCTGACCGCCTGGGCTACGGCGCAGATCGTCAAGGCCGTGATTCATACCATCGTTCACAAGCGATTTGAGCTGCATCGTCTGTTCGGAGACGGCGGAATGCCCAGCGGACACACCGCCACCGTCAGCGCCCTTGCCACGATGTGCGGGCTTACGGAAGGCTTTGACAGTGCCGCCTTCGCCGTGAGTGCCATTCTGACCGTGGTCGTCTGCCGGGACGCCGTCGGCGTACGTCGGGAGACGGAAAAGCAGGCAAAGCTTTTGAACAAGGTGGTAGATACCCTGGAAAACAAGGGCGCTGAGCTGTCCAACGAGCCCCTTAACATTTTTATCGGTCACACGCCTCTGCAGATCGCCGTAGGCGCCGTCATCGGCATCGGAACGGCAGTGATCCTGTACAAATTCATCGGATAACGGTTTTTTAACAAAAAAACACCCGCGGAATCGTAGGTTCCGCGGGGATTTTTTTGCAATATCAGTCAACTCGTTCGTCGCCCCAAAAGAACAGCGCTACGGTGCCGGGGCCGGAATGGCTTCCGATGGTGGTACCGATGTCGTAGATCTCCACCTTGCCGTTCAGCTTGGGAAAGCGCTCTTCCACCAGATCCGCCACGATACGGGCGTCCTCGTAGCACGCAGAATGGCACATATAGCATTTCCCGCTGTAGTTCAATCGGTTGTCGGCGAGGTTTTCCATTCGGGCCACGATCTCGGAAATCACCTTTTTCTTCCCCATACACTTTTTGCGGGGGATCAGATGCCCCGAGACGTCTACGTTCAACAGGGGGCAAATATTCAAAACGCCGCCCACGAAGCCCGACGCCTTCGACACCCGCCCGCCCTTAACGAAGAAGGTAAGGTCGGTGGTGAAGAACCAATGGTGTACCTTTTTCTTATTCTTTTCCACCCATTCCAACAGCTGGTCGATGGAATATCCCTCGTCCCGCAGGTCTGCCAAGCGGTCCATCAACAGGCCGTATCCCGAGGCGGCTGCCAGGGAATCGACGACGACGATGCGGCGGTCAGGGAATTGCTCCATTGCCATTTCTGCGGCAATTTTCGCCGATTGCACCGATCCCGAAAGGCCCGAGGACAAAGACACGTGAAAAATATCCTTTCCCTGCTCCAGGAATTTAGTAAAGTACGCCAGGTACTCCGTGGCGTTAATCGGGGAGGTCTTGGTTTCCGCTCCCTCCGCCATCGCTTTATAAAAATCGGAAAAAGGAATGGTTTGCCCCAAATCGTCGGGATATTGAGTTCCGTTCAGGAAATAATGAAAGCAGATGTATTCCAGCTTGCGATTTTCAAAGTGCTCCTTGGTCATATCCGCCGTGGAGCAACAGCTCAATACGTATTCGCTCATAGTGGTCTCCTTGGATTTTTTGATATATAATATATTCTACCTTTTTTCGGGCAAAAAATCAACCTACCCGTTCCGATTTTCTTTCTACCCTTTTGCGATGCGTCGGTAGAGTCGATTTTTGGAGATTCTACTATTGGTAGAGTCCTTGACAAATCCTCGTTTTTGT
>JAGAOB010000094.1 GCA_017623895.1 Clostridia bacterium | reverse complement strand
GTTTACGTTCTGACTGCCAAAGAAGGCGGCCGTACCAAACCCTTCGTCTCCAACTACAGACCTCAGTTCTACTTCCGTACCACGGACGTTACCGGCGTTATTATGCTGCCCGACGGCGTTGATATGTGTATGCCCGGCGATAACGTTACCATCACTGTTGAACTGATCAAGCACATCGCTATCGAACAGGGTCTCCGTTTCGCTATCCGCGAAGGCGGTAAGACCGTCGGTTCCGGCGTTGTTGCTGAAATCGCTGAATAATTGAATCCTCACGGATTTTATTAGTCAGGATGCGGAGCCGAAAGTCGGCTCCGCATCTTCTTTTAAGGGCAGAAGCTCTGCTCTTAAAAGAAGATGCAAAGGAGTTTTTCTTCTATGGCACAGGAATTGGAAATGAAGATTCTGACCGATGTCGGGGAATTTTCCCGATGCCTGGCACGGATGAAGCAGATCACCGCTTCCGATGGAGACGGATACGTGCAGGTCAATTACTATTTTGACACGCCGCAGTTTTCCCTGGCCTCCGCCCACGCAATGCTTCGGGTTCGCCGAAAGAAAAATTCTCTGTTTTTACAATACAAAAACAAGCGAAAACGGCTGGGAGATATGCTTCTTTGTCAAGAAGAGGAGGCACTTCTTTCCGCCCTCCCCGTCACCGTGAATCCTGCCCGCTATTTCCCCAAAGCACCCGATGTCGATTGCAGACTGTTGGGAAGTCTGGTGACCTATCGTCAGGACTTTCTCTGCTGCGGCACGGTGGTGTCTCTGGATGAGAATATTTATTTCGGCAAGACCGATTACGAGATCGAAATCGAGGGCGACGCCGACGGGATCCGACAGGTCGCCGACCTGCTTTGCCCCGTAGGGGAATCGAAGCGCGGGAACGGGAAATTTTCCCGCTTTCTTAAGGCTTATCAAGAGTATTACAACGAATCCCTCAAAGGAGAATCGCTATGAGCGTTCAAGGAAAAGAATTCGGAAGGACCGCCGACGGCCGCACCGTTACGGTGTACCGTATCACCAACAAGAACGGAGCTTACGTGGACGTTCTGGACTACGGCTGCACCTTGCAATCCATCTGTGTTCCCAATCGGGACGGGACGCTTACCGACGTCTGCCTCGGCTATGATACGGTGACGGAATATGAAGAAAACGACGGCTATCTGGGAGCCTTCGTGGGACGCCACGCCAACCGCATCGGAAAGGGAGAATTTGTCCTCAACGGGCAAGCCTATTCCTTGGCGGTGAACAACGGCCCCAACCATCTGCACGGTGGCTTGAAGGGGTTTGACAAGGTGATCTGGAGTGCCTGCGTCGCCTCCGACCGTCTGATTTTCTCCCACACCTCCCCCGACGGGGACGAGGGATACCCCGCCAATCTGATGATGTCGGTCACCTATTGCTTTGACGATTCCAATACCTTGACCCTGATCTACGACGCGGTCAGCGACGGAGATACGGTGGTCAACTTCACCAACCATTGCTATTTTAACCTCAACGGTCAGGGCACGGGAACGGCCACCGACCATTTGTTGCAGGTGAACGCCGATGCGTTTACCGAAAACGACGGAGATTGCCTCCCCACGGGCAAGATCCTCTCCGTGGAAGGAACCCCCTTCGATTTCCGCACCTCCAAGCCCATCGGTCGGGACATCGGTGCCGACGATGAGAACCTGAAAAACGGATCGGGATACGATCATAACTTCGTGCTTCAGGGAGAAGGCTTGCGGGAGGTCGCGGTTCTGAGCTCGGAAAAAACGGGGATCGTTATGACCACCCGAACCACCCAGCCCGGAGTTCAGGTCTATACCGCCAACTTCCTTACCTATCGCGGCGGAAAAAATGGAACGCGGTACTCCGTTCGGGACGGAGTCTGCTTGGAAACACAACATTTCCCCGACGCTCTGCATCACGAAAACTTTCCCTCCGTCGTTCTGAAGCAGGGCGAGGAATATCATCAAATTACTCAATACGCCTTTACGGTAAAGGAAGAAAACGAGGTATGATCCTATGATTCGAAGTGCCAACGAAATGGAAACCGAAATTCGTCACGAAATGCGGGGAGGAAAAGGCGACGTTACCTTTATTCACGCCTTTAAGGGCGATGAAATGACCGCCCCCTGCCGTCTGTGTGCTACGCTGATCCTGGAGGCGGGCTGCTCCATTGGAACCCACCGCCACGAGGGAGAGGATGAGGTATATTATATCCTTTCGGGGACGGGGCGCTTGTCCGACGGGGTCACCGAAACGGTGGTCACCGCGGGGGACGCCGTTCTGACGGGCAACGGCGAAAGCCACAGCATTGAAAATATCGGGGACGAGCCCTTGAAGATTTTTGCCGTAGTCGCCACCTACGCTGAATGAGAAAGGAAGAAGAATATGCATTGGTCTGAAGAAATTGCACAGCGGATCATCAACCGCAACCCCAATAAGGAGGAATACGTCTGCGCCGCGGGCATCTCGCCCTCGGGGTCGATCCATATCGGGAATTTCCGTGACGTTGCTACCAGCTATTTCGTCGTCCGCGCCCTGCGCCGGATGGGGAAAAAGGCACGGCTTCTTTTCTCTTGGGACGAATTTGACAGAATGCGCAAGGTCCCCGTTAACGTTGCCAAGGTACGGGATGATTTTGAAAAATACATCGGCTGCCCCTATGTGGACGTGCCCAACCCCTTTGAGGGAACCGAGGGGGATACTTACGCCGCCTACTTTGAAAAGGAATTTGAGGATTCCATCGGAAAGTTCGGCATTGATATGGATTTCCGCCATCAAGGAGAGATGTACCGCAGCGGAAAATATCGGGGATATATCATCCATTCCCTGAAAAAGCGGGGTGAGATCTTCGACATTATCGATTCTCACCGTACCCAAGACGCCGCCGAGGGAGAACGGGAGAATTATTATCCCGTCAGCATCTACTGCCCCGAATGTGGCCGCGATACCACGAAGATCACGGCGCTGTCCGACGATTGCCTGAAGGCGGAATACGAATGTGCCTGCGGACATCACGGCTCCTTTGATTTTTCCGTCGACACCAACTGCAAGCTGGCGTGGAAGATCGACTGGCCCATGCGCTGGATGTACGAGGGCGTGGATTTCGAGCCGGGCGGAAAGGATCACGCCTCCCTCAACGGAAGCTACGATACCAGTAAGGATATTTCCAAGAAGATCTTCGGCTACGAGGCTCCCCTGTTCCAAGGATACGAGTTTATCGGCATCAAGGGAACTACGGGAAAAATGTCGGGATCCTCGGGCTTGAATTTGACCCCCGAAACTCTGCTCAAACTGTATCAGCCTGAGGTGATTTTGTGGCTCTATTCCAAGACCGAGCCTCTGAAGGCCTTTGATTTTTGCTTTGACGACGGAATCCTGCGTCAGTATTTTGAATACGACCGTATGCTCAACGAGGTGCGGGAGGGCAAGGCAAACGATTATACGAAATCCATTATGGAAAATACCACCGTCGCAGGCCGGGAGCCCGTAACCGTCCTGATGTCCCTGCTGGTTCAGCTGGGGTCCGTGGTTGACTTCAACGTTCCTATGCTGGAAACGGTCTTCGAAAAGATCGGCTCCGACTATAAATACGAACAATTCGCCGACCGTCTGCATCGGGCGAAATTCTGGCTGGAGCAATGCGCTCCCGATCAGGTTAACCGCCTGCGCCCCTTCCGTAATTGGGACGTGTATGAGACGTTGAACGAACAGGAAAAGCAGGAAATCGCCCTGTTGCACGAATATCTTTCCACGTCGAAGTACACCCTGGACGAGCTGAATTCTCAGCTCTACGCCATCCCCAAGCAGGTCTTTTCCGATCTGACGGACGAAAAGGCGCTGAAAGCCGTGCAGGGCACCTTCTTCAAGAACGTCTATCGCCTTTTGATCGACAAGGAACGGGGCCCCCGCCTCTATTTGTTCCTGTACGCCATTGAAGCGGAAAAATACTTGCCCCTGCTGGACTTCTCTACTCCCAAGACCGAGGAGGAAGCCACTCCCGTCGTGGTGGAGCAGACCCCCCGGGAAACCAAAAAGGTCGTCTACGGCGACCCCGATCCCGTCGCTCCCGTAAAGGACCAGATCGAAATGGACGCCTTCGACGCCATCGATATGCGGGTGTGTCAGGTCGTGAAATGCTCCGAGATCCGCAAGTCCCACTCCTGCCTCAAGCTGGTGCTGGACGACGGAATCGGTCAGCGGACCATCGTTTCCTCCATCAAGAGCGAATACACCCCCGAAGAAATGATCGGCAAAAAGATTATCGTCCTTGCCAACCTGAAGCCCGCCCGCTTTGCGGGGGTTACCAGCGAGGGAATGCTTCTTGCGGCGACCAACAACGCCTGTGGCTGCAAGGTGATCTTTGTGGATGACAGCGTCCCCGTCGGCACCTGCATCCACTAACGCGACAAAGCCCCTGTACAGAATCTCCTTCCCTCGGGCACTTGCACCCACTATCGCGGCAAGGTGCCTCCGCGTGCCCGCATCGGTGAAGCGCGCAAAACGCAGCAAAATTGTTTGCGTGGTGTCAATCGCGTTGCGGTGGCTTGCCCGTTTTTCTTGGAATAGCGCGGCGCTGCCCGTAGGTTTTCCTTGGAGACAGAGGAAAAAAGCAAAAAAACTATGGCAATTTGCTAATTCTTGCAAAAAAGCCTTGACAAATGCGGGATTTTCGTGTACAATAAGGTCATCAATTTTCGAAAGGAGTTCTGTTATGCTGTTCAACGCTCGATTTTATTATAATACCAGTGCGGATCGCCGGAACTCTGTCGGAAAGACTGTTCGGGGATAAGTTCTCCGTACGGGAAAATTCGAGATAGTGCCGAGGTCCGAAGGAAATTTGGATCTCGGCTTTCTTTTTTTCGGAGGGGAAATATGATCAATCAAAAAATGCTGGAGCTGGGCACAAAGCGAAGTGCCATTCGGGAGCTGTTCGAGTACGGCAGAACGCGCAAGGCGGAGATCGGTGCCGAGGGCGTTTTTGATTTTTCCATCGGCAACCCCAGCGTTGCCGCTCCTCAATGTCTTACGGATGCGCTGCGGGATTTGATTGACGGGACCGATCCCGTGACGTTGCACGGGTACACCTCCGCCCAGGGGGATCCGGCCGTGCGTACTGCGGTTGCCAAGGCGGAAGCAGAGCGATCGGGGGAATACGTAGATCCGAATCTGATCTATATGACCTGCGGGGCGGCGGCCTCTCTCACCATTACGCTGCACGCGCTGTGCAACGCGGGGGACGAGGTGATCGTCTTGGCGCCCTATTTCCCCGAATACCGCGTCTTTGCGGAAAAGGCGGGGGCGGTGGTTAAGGAGGTTCCCTGCCTGCCGCTCACCTTTCAGCTTGATTTTGCCGCTCTGTCCGACGCCATTACTCCTCGGACCAAGGCAGTGATTCTGAATTCCCCCAACAATCCCACGGGGGCGGTGATCCCCGCCGCGGATCTTCAGATTTTGGGCAATCTGTTGCGGGAAAAGGAAGCCTTTCTTGGGACGGAAATTTTCCTCATCTGCGACGAGCCGTATCGGGCGCTGGTCTACGACGGTGTTTCGGTGCCCTACGTTCCCTCCTTTTACTCCCGTACGGTGGTTTGTTATTCCTATAGTAAGGCACTTTCTCTGCCCGGGGAACGCATCGGATATATTTTGATCCCCCCCGTTCTCCCCGACGGAGAGACGGTCTACGCCGCGGTGTGCGGTGCGGGGCGGGCATTGGGCTTCGTTTGTGCTCCAAGTTTGATGCAATACGCCGTGGCACGGTGCACGAACGCCGTTGCCGAAGCCTCGGTGTATGAAGAAAACCGCGGGATCCTTTCCCGCGGACTGTCCGAGATTGGGTACTCCATTACCCCTCCCGACGGCGCCTTTTACCTGTTCGTCAAGGCGTTGGAGGAGGACGCCGTTGCCTTTTGTCAACGGGCAAAGGAATACGAATTGCTTTTGGTTCCCTCGGATTCCTTTGGTGTTCGGGGATACGTTCGCATTTCCTATTGCGTTTCCACCCAACAGATCCGAAATTCCCTGCCCGCCTTTCGGGCATTGTACGAATCCTATCGAAAGAAGGTTTGACCTATGGACAAATTAAGCGAAGCCAGAAAGATCATCGACCGCGTGGACGAGGAGATGGCAGAATTGTTCTGCCGTCGGATGCGGGCGGTGGAGATGGTTGCCGAGGCAAAACGGGAGAAGGGCTTGCAGATCTTCGATCCCGTTCGTGAGGCGGCGGTGATCCGGGAAAACGCCGCACGGGTCCGAGATGAGGATCTGAAATCCTATTATATTGATTTTCTCAACTCCAATATGGCGATCTCGAGGTCCTATCAAAGCCGCCTTCTTGACGGAATGAGGGTTGCGTACAGCGGTGTGAACGGTGCCTTTGGACACATTGCCGCCCTGCGGATCTTCCCCGACGCGAAGGCCGTAGCGTACCCCGATTTTCTTGCCGCCTACGACGCGGTGGAGCAGGGGGAATGTGATTGTGCCGTTCTGCCCATCGAAAATTCCTACGCAGGGGACGTGACGCAGGTAGTGGACCGCGCCTTTGAGGGAAGTCTGTATATCAACGGAATTTACGATCTGGAGATCGTTCAGAATCTTTTGGCGGTTCCCGGAACCCATATCAGCGACGTAAAGGAGGTCATCAGCCATCCTCAAGCGCTGTCCCAATGCGCTAATTATCTTCGGGAAAAGGGGTTCAAGACCACCGCCGCCACCAATACCGCCGTTGCCGCCAGCCGCGTTGCCGAATCGGGGCGTCACGACGTTGCCGCCGTGGCAAGCCTGCAGACCGCCCGTCTCTACGGGCTTCAGGTGTTGGAGAAGCACATCAACGAGAGCAGTAACAACACTACCCGTTTCGCCGTCTTTTCCCGCGTGGAAAATCGTCCTACGGGGAACGAATCCCAATTCGTTATGTTCTTCACCGTCAAGCACGAGGCAGGGTCCTTGGGAAAAGCGGTTTCGGTTATCGGAGAGAACGGCTTTAATCTGCGCTGTCTGAAAAGCCGTCCCACCAAGAATGCAAATTGGGAGTACTATTTCTACGTGGAGGGCGAGGGCTCTCTTTCGGGGGAATCGGGGCAAAAAATGCTTGCGGAGTTGAAAGAAACCTGTTCCTCCATCAAGATCGCGGGCGCCTTTGAGCGGGAAATCCTGCTGAAGGAGGAATCCGAATGACGCTGACGGTAAATTTGGGGATGCGCTCCTATCCCGTGGTGATCCAACGAGGGATCTTGTCTCGGGCGGCAGATTGGTTCGATCTGGATCGCAAGGTGCTCGTCGTTACCGATTCGGGGGTCCCCCGCATTTATGCCGAAACGGTGGCAAAGCAATGTGCCCAATCGGTCATCGTAACCTTCCCTGCGGGGGAGGAAAGCAAAAATATTTCTACGTGGCTTTCTTTGTTGGACGCCTTGACGGAGCACGAGTTTACCCGAACCGACTGCGTCGTTGCCGTGGGCGGCGGCGTTGTCGGGGATATGAGCGGGTTTGCCGCGGCGGCCTATTTACGTGGCATTGATTTTTATAACGTCCCCACCACCCTTTTGGCGCAGATCGATTCCTCGGTGGGAGGTAAGGTCGCGGTAGATTACAAGGGATATAAAAACATCGTGGGTGCCTTTTATCAGCCGAAAGGGGTTTTGATCGATCCCGACGTGCTTGATACTCTGGATTCCCGTCAACGCTCCGCGGGAATGGCGGAGGCGGTGAAGATGGCGATGATCCGCGACGCCGAGCTGTTTGAGCTGCTGGAGCGGGGCGAGGGCGATGAAAAAATCGAGGAGGTCATCTACCGTTCCGTGCAGGCAAAGGCCCGCGTCGTGGAGCAGGACGAGACCGAGGGAGGCCTTCGCCAGATTTTGAATTTCGGTCACACCCTGGGCCACGGCATTGAAACTGCCAGCGGATATACCCTGCTGCACGGAGAGTGTGTAGCGTTGGGAATGATCCCGATGACGGCGTCGGGACTGCGGGAGCGGCTGACGACGGTGTTAAAGGCAATGGATCTTCCTACGAAATACGACGGAGATGCGGAGCAGATAATGTCCGCGATGGCCCACGACAAAAAGCGGGCGGGGGATCTGATCACCGTGATCCGTTGCCCTGCTTTGGGAGAATGTATTTTACAGCCCATAGAATTTGAAGAATTTTTAGAAGAAATACGGGAGGTGCTGAGATGAAAAATACCTTCGGCTCATCGGTCGCCGTAACGCTGTACGGAGAAAGTCACGGCCCCTCGGTGGGTGTGATTCTCGACGGCCTTGCCTCGGGTGTTGAGGTGGACGAAACCTTTATTGCCCATCAACTGACGCTGCGCCGCCCTGCCGACGATCTGTCTACGGGTCGGCGAGAGCCCGACCCCTTTGTCATCGAAAGCGGCGTTTATCAGGGGAAGACCACGGGAACTCCGATCTGTATTCGCATCCCCAATACCGCACAGCACAGCGCGGATTACGCCTTTTACGGCAAGGCTCGCCCCGGACACGCCGATTATGCGGCATACGCAAAATATCATTCCTTTGAAGACCCCCGGGGAGGCGGTCATTTCAGCGGACGCATCACCGCGGCGTTGGTTGCCGCAGGGGCAATCGCCCTGGACGCGCTGAAGAAAAAGGGAATTTTCATCGGGACCCATCTTGCTCGCTGCGGTGGGGTCTCCGATCGGGAGTTTTCCGATTATAAGCAGGATATCGAAGCCTTATCTCAAAAGGCGTTCCCCGTTTTGGATGCCGAGGCGGAGCAGGCAATGAAGACGGCCATCCGTTTGGCTCGGGAGGAGGGGGACAGCGTGGGCGGCGTTTTGCAAACCGCCGTCGTCGGGTTGCCTGCAGGCTTGGGCGAGCCTTGGTTTGATACGGTGGAAAGCCTTCTTTCCCACGGGCTGTTCTCCATTCCCGCCGTCAAGGGCGTGGAGTTCGGAGACGGTTTTGGTCTGTCCGAGCTTCGGGGGAGCGTTGCCAACGATCCCTTCCGTATGCAGGGGGATCGGGTGGTTACCTCAAAGAATTCCAACGGCGGGATCAACGGGGGAATTACGAACGGAATGCCCCTTCTGTTCCGTTGCGCCGTCAAGCCGACGCCGTCGATCCTGCGTCCCCAATCCACGGTGGATTTCATCGAGGGAAAAGAGATCGATTTCACCCTTTCGGGACGTCACGACCCCTGTATCGCCCATCGGGCACGGGTGGTCGTCGACAGCGTTACCGCGCTGATTTTGTGCGATCTTCTTGCCTTGCGCTACGGCACCGATTGGCTGGGGGAATAAGATGGAATACGGATTGATCGGGGAGCACTTGCCCCACAGCTTTTCCAAGGAGATCCACGAAAAATGCGCCGATTATCAATATGAGCTTTTGGAGCTTTCCCCCCAACGGGTGGCGGACTTTATGACGCAGGCGCCCTTCAAGGCCATCAACGTCACCATCCCCTATAAGCAGGTCGTCATCCCCTTTTTGACCGAGATCGACCAACAGGCAAAGGCCATCGGGGCCGTGAACACCGTGGTCAACCGCAACGGGAAGCTGTACGGTTATAACACGGATTTTTACGGAATGCAAGCCTTGCTTGACCACATCGGACTGTCTCTTTCGGGGAAAAAGGTGTTGATTTTGGGTACGGGCGGAACCTCCCGCACGGCCCAAGCCGTGGCAATCACCGCGGGGGCAGCGTCGGTGGTGGTGGCAGGACGCTCTGCCCACCCTCCCTACGTGACCTACGAGGAGGCGTACGCGCGTCATTCCGACGCCGAAATCGTAATCAACACCACCCCCTGCGGAATGTATCCTTATGCCGACGGAACTGACGGGCGGGCGGCGGTCCCCCTTGATATTGCCCGCTTCCCCCGTCTTTTGGGGGTTGCGGACGCGGTTTACAATCCCCTGCGCACCAATCTGATCCTTGACGCCCGTTCCCGCGGGCTTCCCGCCGAGGGAGGTTTGTATATGCTGGTGGCACAGGCAGTCAAGGCAAGCCGCATTTTTCAGAATAAAAGCACCGACGGGATGAAGGAGCAGACCGAGGAAATCTTCCGTGCCGTACGGTTGCAGAAGGAGAATATCGTTCTGACGGGGATGCCCGCCTGCGGAAAATCCACCGTGGGCAAGCGCCTTGCCACCCTGTTGGACCGTCCGTTCATCGATACCGATGACGAGATCGTGAAAAAGGTGGGAAAGGAGATCCCGCAGATCTTTGCAGAATCAGGAGAGGCGGGCTTTCGGGCGTTGGAGGCAGAGGTTCTCCGTCAAATCGCGGGGGAAGCCTCGGGGGCAGTCATTGCCACGGGGGGAGGCGCGATTTTACGGGACGACAACGTTCGGGCGCTGAAGCGCACGGGACGGATCTATTTCCTGGACCGTTCCCCTTCTGCGTTGATCCCCACGAAAAACCGTCCTCTGGCATCAACGGTGGATGCCCTCAAGCAGCGCTACCGAGAACGGTATCCCCGCTATTGCGCCACCTGTGATCTGCGCGTCGAGACCGACGAAGTGATTCAACATACGGTAGAAACCATCCGAAAGGACTTTTTGTATGAAGCTTTTGGTACTTAACGGCCCGAATCTCAATCTTCTGGGTCTGCGGGAGCCGACCATCTACGGCACGGAAAATTACGCCGCCTTAGTAGAGAAGATTCAGAAATACTGCGATGAAAAGGGCGTGGAAGTGTCCTTTTATCAGTCCAATCACGAGGGATGCCTTGTGGATCAGATCCAACAAAGCTACCAATCGGTGGACGGCATCGTGTTCAATCCCGGAGCGTATACCCACACCAGCATCGCCCTTTTGGACGCGCTGAACGCCGTGGGGATCCCCACGGTGGAGGTCCACATCTCCGACGTGGAAAAACGGGAGGAATTTCGTCGCATCAGCTACGTGCGCTCTGCCTGCATTGCCTCGGTGATCGGACACGGAACCGACGGATACCTGGAGGCCGTGGATATCCTGCTTCAGCGGGGACGGGACGTATGAGAATCCGAATCCATCCCTCTCTCGCCCAAGGGTCCGTCACGGCTCCCCCCTCCAAAAGTATGGCCCATCGCCTGCTGATCTGCGGGGCGTTGGCGTCGGGGACGAGCGTAATTGAGAACGTGGCGTTTTCTCAAGATATTTTGGCGACGATGGACTGCTTGAAGGCGTTAGGCGCCCGCTTTATCGTTTCGGGCACCACCGTCACTGTCTGCGGCTGCGGCGGAAAGCCTAAGGCGACATCGGTTTTGCCCTGTCGGGAAAGCGGGAGCACCCTGCGGTTTTGTCTTCCCCTTTGCCTCTTGTCCGAGGGCGGCACGCTGACGGGAAGCGGTCGGCTGATGGAGCGCCCCCTTTCGGTTTACGAGGAGGCGTTTTCTCAAAAGGGGATCGCGTGGGCCCGCACCCCCGATTCCGTCACGGTATCAGGACGGCTGCAGGGAGGCGAATTTTCTCTGCGGGGAGACGTGAGCAGTCAATTTCTGACAGGGCTTCTTTTTGCCCTGCCCCTCCTTTCGCAGGACAGCCGAATTTCCGTCACCACGCCCTTGGAAAGCGGATCATACCTGCTCTTGACGATCGCGGCCCTGGGGCAATTCGGCATCGTCGTGGAGCGCCCCTCGGAGTACACCTTTTTGATTCGCGGAAATCAGTCCTATCGTCCCTGCAACGCCACGGTGGAGGCGGATGAATCCAATGCCGCGTTCTTGGGCGCCCTGCACTTGCTGGGCGGAGACGTGTCGGTCTTGGGCAGAAACCCCGAAACCCTGCAGGGAGACGCCGTGTGGGAACCGTTGTTTGGGGCTCTTTGTCGCGGATATGAGGAAATTTCCCTGAAGGATTGCCCCGATCTTGCCCCCATTCTTATGACGGTGGCTGCGATGCATCACGGATGCCGTTTGACCGATACGGGACGGCTGAAGATCAAAGAAAGTGACCGCGGCGCGGTGATGGCGCAGGAATTGCGCAAATTCGGCGCCGAAATCATCACGGGGGAAGATTTTATCGAAATCGGAGTCTCCCCGTTATATCCCCCGAAAACCCCCTTAAACGGGCACAACGATCATCGGGTTGTGATGTCCTTGTCGGTGATCGCCTCCCGTTACGGCGGGATTTTGGAGGGTGCCGAGGCGGTGAAAAAAAGCTACCCCGATTTTTTTGAGGTCTTGAAAGCATTAAAGGTTGGTATGGAAGAGCTATGATACAATTACATCGTGACACCCGCATCCTGATCGTGGGATTGGGCTTGCTGGGAGGAAGCTACGCGTTAGCGTTGAAGAAAAAAGGATTTCGGTGCATCTACGGTCTTGCCCGCCGTCAGGAAACGGTGGACTACGCCTTGGAGCACGGGATGATCGACGAGGGCTCCTGCCACGTGGACGCCGATCTGATCGGCCGCGCGGAGATCATCATTTTTGCACTGTATCCCACCGTCCTTGTAAAATGGGTGGAAAAGAACGGTCATCTGATCCGTGAGGGCACGGTGGTCACCGACGTGACGGGGGTAAAATCCTGCATCATTGATCCCGTGGTTCGGGCGTTGCCCCAAGGGGTTCAATTCGTTTCGGTCCATCCGATGGCAGGAAAAGAGGTCGGAGGTATCGAGAACGCCGACGAAACGATCTTCCAAGGTGCAAACTACATCGTGGTCCCCACGGAGCAAAACACCGAGGATGCGATTCGCCTTTGCGAGGATTTAGGGGCGGAATTGGGCTTTGGTCGCATTTCTCGTTTGACCCCGCAAGAACACGACGAAATGATCGCCTTTTTGTCCCAGCTGACCCACTGCGTCGCCGTATCCCTGATGTGTGCTAACGACGACGACCGTCTGGTGCGGTATACGGGGGACTCCTTCCGCGATCTGACCCGTATTGCCCGTATCAACGACGAAATGTGGAGCGAGCTGT
Organism: Clostridia bacterium; assembly: GCA_017623895.1. Taxonomy (GTDB): domain Bacteria; phylum Bacillota; class Clostridia; order Oscillospirales; family UBA644; genus RGIG995. The sequence continues at coordinate 4,005 of JAGAOB010000094.1, read as the reverse complement.
TTTTACTGAACAAGGATGCCCTTTTACAGCAGATGGACCGCTTTACCGCCCAAATGGAAAAAATGCGGGGCTATCTTTCGACCAACGACCGCGAGGGACTGCGGGAAATGATGCGCATTTCCACCGCCCGCCGCGGGAAATTCGATAAGAAATAAAGGAGAATTCTCATTATGAATATGAATTTTTTGCGTAAGCTCCCCATCCCTCAGGAAATCAAAAAGCAATACCCGTTGTCAGGCGAGATGGCCGCCGTCAAGGCGGCAAGAGACCAAGAGATCGCCGACGTATTTACGGGAAAGAGCGATAAGTTTATCTTGGTCATCGGTCCCTGCTCCGCCGACCAAAAGGAGCCCGTGCTGGAGTATATTTCCCGTCTTCGCAGGGTGCAGGATCAGGTAAAGGATAAGATCGTTATCATTCCCCGTATCTACACCAACAAGCCCCGTACCACGGGCGACGGTTATAAGGGAATGCTCCACCAGCCCGACCCCACCGTGGATGCGGATATGCTGAAGGGGATCGTTGCCATTCGTGACGTACATATGTGCGCACTGCGGGATCTCGGCTTTTCCTGCGCCGACGAAATGCTTTACCCCGACAACCATCGCTATCTGTCCGATCTTCTTTCCTACGTTGCCGTAGGCGCGCGCTCGGTGGAAAACCAACAGCACCGCCTCACCGCCAGCGGTTTGGCGATCCCCGTAGGAATGAAAAACCCCACGGGCGGCGATCTGTCCATTATGATGAACTCCATTACGGCGGGACAGCATTCTCATACCTTTATCTACCGCGGCTGGGAGGTTAAAAGCCAAGGAAATCCCCTGACCCATGCCATTCTGCGGGGATACGTGGATATGGGCGGCAGAGCCATCTCCAATTACCACTACGAGGACCTGCGCAGACTTTCCGAAACCTATGCGGCGTCGGGCCTTGCCAACCCCGCAGTCATCGTCGATACGAACCACTCCAATTCCGCGAAAATGCACCTGGAGCAGGTCCGCATCGCCAAGGATATCCTCCATTCCTGCCGTCAGAACGGAGAGATTCGCAAGCTGGTCAAGGGCTTGATGATCGAAAGCTATCTGGTGGACGGTGCCCAAAAGGTGGAATGCGGAGATTACGTTTTCGGTCAATCCATCACCGACCCCTGCTTGGGCTGGGAAAAGACCGAAGCTCTCATCTTCGACATCGCCGATTCCCTTTAATTTCAAAATCCCCCGCAGAGCATACGCTCCGCGGGGGATTTTTCAATGACGTCGTGTTACGTTAACTTAAACCAATGACGTTGTCAATTGGCAGGGATAAGACGATGCCCTTTGCCTCACTGTGGACGCCCCATTGTGCGCCGATGGCTTGCATAATGGGAAGCTTGTGCTCCTCGTCGGCGACGATGAGAAGCATTTCCCGTTCGTCTTGCACGCCCAAGCCCATCGCCACCGTCGTTTTTTCGTCCATAATGCGGCGGCTGTGAATTACCGTGCCTCCTCGGGCACCCGCACTGCGGGCAGCGTTCATTACCTCTTCGCTGTACCCTTGGTTTACGATGACGGTGATCAGCGCGTGGCTTCGTTCTGTCATAGTCGATTCGTCCTTTCGCTTCGCTTCCGAAGGTTCTTTTTCTTCCAGATCTCCCATCATTCGCAAGAGCAATTTGTTCAGTCCCGAAATGGGGAGGGTAAAGGCAATGCCGCGATTTTTTCGCTCCAAATCCTCCAGTGCGTCGTCCAGCCGTGTCAGCACTGCGTTTGCGGTAGTTTTGGGAAGAATGCTTGCGACGACGGTTTTTTCCGCCGTTCCAAGCCCCAAAAGGTCCATCATTTCGCTGGTTGCCGTCCCCATTCCGCTGATCTTGTATTGCACGGGGACGTTGCTTTCCATCAGCAGCGCCGTTGCTTTCTCCGCAAATTTGGGGGCAGCGATGAGAAACAGCATCCGAGAGGGAATCTTCTTTTCCGTCATAGCAATCAATCCTCCTCAAGCTCGACGATTTCGTCACTGTCTGCGGGGATAAGATTATCGGGTGTGATCTGCAGCTGCTTCTTGTTGATCTTGATGCGGTAGCGGATCCCCATAATCTGAATGGCGATCAGAGGCGTCATTGCAACCAATGCTACCACGCCAAAGGCCTCAGTCATTACGTTCCCGCCTACGCTGGTGCAGGTCCCGATGCAAAGGGGAAGAAGAAAGGTGGAGGTCATCGGACCGCTGGCAACGCCGCCCGAGTCAAAGGCGATACCCACGAAGATCCTCGGAACGAGGCGGGAAAGAACCAGCGCAATCAGATACCCGGGGATCACGATCCAGCGAATGGGAATCCCCGTCAAAATGCGAAGCATCGCAAGACCAATACTCACCGAAACCCCCACCGAAAGGGCGAGGTTCATTGATTTTGCGGAAATGATGCCGTCGGTGACCGATTGAACCTGCTTGTTCAGAATCTGGATGGCAGGCTCGGCCTTGACGATAAAGTATCCGATGAGCATTCCGATGGGAACGAGAAGCCATTTTTGGTCTCCCCCTGCCAATTCACTGCCCAAGCGGCTCCCCACGGGAGCAAAGCCCACGTTAACGCCGCACAAAAACAGGATCAACCCCACGGCGGTATACCCAAAGCCCACGGAGATCTTCAAAAACTGCCGCCGATGGTATCTGCGGGTAAGCAGCTGAAACAGCAAAAATACCGCCAGAATCGGCAACAGAGATACGAGCACCTCTTGGATGAAATGAGGAATTTCTGCGGCAAAAGCGTCGGTGACGTCCTTCATCGTTTCGGGATCGGGAATAACGGGAGCCTCGTACGCCCCGTTCCCCGTGGGATAAAAGCATCCCAAAAGCATTACTGCCAAAATCGGGCCGACGCTGGCAAGTGCTACCAGACCGAAGGCGTCGCTTGCGGCGTTTTTGTCTCCGCGCATCGAAGAAAGCCCTACACCCATTGCCATAATAAAGGGCACCGTCATCGGACCCGTGGTAACGCCTCCTGAATCAAAGGCCACGGCAAGAAATTGGGCGGGAACGAAAAAGGACAGAATCAGAATTCCCGTGTATAGTATCATCAAGAGAATGGAAAGATCAATCTTCAAAACGATGCGAAGCACCGCCAAGGCAAGAAAAATTCCTACGCCCACGGCGACGGTGAGGATCAGCGTCAGATTGGGAACGTCGGGAACCTGATTGGATAAAACCTGCAGATCGGGTTCGGCGACGGTAACGAGAAATCCCATCAAAAAGCCGATGAGCGCCGCGAAAAACCACGTTTTGGATTTCGCGATCTGCACCCCGATGCCCTCGCCTAAGGGCCCCATTGCCATTTCTGCCCCCAGCTGGAACATCCCCATTCCGAGAATCAGCATCACGGCACCCGCAAAAAAGATTGCCACCGTTCCCACTTGAAGCGGAACGATAAAAATGCTCAACGCAAGGACGATAAAGGTGATGGGAAGCACTGCGGAAAGGGATTCCATCGTGGTCTTCTTCAGTTGTTGGTTCACCGTAACGTTCAGACGTTTCACGCAGCGCTCCTCCTTCTTACAGAATACGATATATCTAATTATACTTGAAAATCTCTTTTTTGTCAACCCGCGGACGAATTTCTCGGGAATAGTTTGCACTTTCCCGCAGCCCCGGGCCGCGGCAAAGCCTCGTTGCCGCGCTTTCCAGCGCGGAGCTACGACAAAATTACGTTGCCGCGCTTTCCAGCGCGGAGCTGCGACAAAATTACGTTGCCGCGCTTTCCAGCGCAGATCTTCGACAAAAACACGGTGCCGTGTTTTTGTCGCGCAGAACTTCGGAGATGCGAAAAGAAGCTCTGCTCTGAAGGCTTTTTTTGTGGGGCTACAGCAGGGACAAAATGCGGTTCAGCAGTGCTCCCGCAAAGAGGATGCAGAGGCAGAGCCAAAGCCAAAGCATCAGCATTGCCACGTTGGACAGTGCGCCGTACAGGCGGGGGAAATCGGCGATCTGCTCCACGTAGACCGAATATCCCTCGGTAAACAGGATCCACCC
>JAGAOB010000093.1 GCA_017623895.1 Clostridia bacterium | reverse complement strand
TGCTTGATCTGCTCTTTTTTACCCTGAATATCTGTGATCTGCTCATCCATCTGAGCACTTTCATTTTTCAGACCTGCGTCAAAAGGACAGGTATCGGTACAACCGGGCAAAAAAGAAGTTGCTCCGTGACGTTGGTTCAAATAACGAATCCGCTCGTATGCCTTTGCCTTTTGATGAGGCGAAAGAGATTTCCTTTCCCAATCGAGATCTCCGTTTCCGGAACGGTAGATATACGCAAATTCGGGGGTACAGTTCAAAGAAAGAGCCAATTCAAAGAAGTCCTCAAGCTGGTCAATATTTTGTTGGGACAAGACGCATTTCAATCGGATGGGAATCTTTGGCGTGTGAATCTTTTGAAGAAAGTTTACCGTCTTTTGAAAATTTCCAACCCCGCGGGTTCGTGCATTGGACGTTTCGTCTGATCCGTCCAGGCTGACCTGAAGGGTGAATTTCTTTTGATTGATCGCATTCAGAAAATCCTCACGGAGAATCGTTCCGTTGGTCACAATCCCGAATTCCAATTGAGGATACCGATCGGGGAACTCCAAAAATGCAGAAAATTCCGTATGCAAGGTTGGTTCTCCACCGGAAAAAAGAACTCGCTTCAATCCATAGGGCAAAAAGGTTTGAATCGTTTCCTCAACCTGTTTGGCAGAAAGTTCTTTCCGAACACGATTCAACCCCGATCGGTTATAGCAAGTCTTGCAGTTCAAATTGCACTGATTTGTAATTTCAAAATAGAGTGTTTCCGTTTTCATACCAGCACCACAACCTCTTTTTGAACCATATCTGCTAAAAACTCTTCTACGTCGCCCCGAATCTCCTCGGGAGACACGGCATATTCTTTGCTAAGATTTTCCAACAGAAGTTCTATCGTTGTGGGCTCGTTCAAGCAATCCAAAATAGAAATACCGACTTCGTCCAAAAGATGCGTATTTCCGGTTTTCGGGTCAAAAACAGCCATTGAAGTTTCGTCGGTGAGGATAAAGGTAAATGCTTTGTTCTTTATGTACATAACGGTTACTTCCTTTCTTTTTAAGACCAGTGATTGATACAATTGATATATTTTACTTTCTTTAATGAGATTTTCTTCGTAATGACAGCGTCGAAATTCTTTTCCGACCGTAGCGGAAAGAGCGATTTTCCAATCGGGCCACAGCTCCAAAGGTCGCCCGTTTACAAGTACAACCTTTCCAACCAGTTGCTCCTGTGTGAAATCCTCCACGCGAAAAGCGTTGTCCCCCTTGCAGAAATAGCGATCGTTCTTGATATAAAGAAAGCGATGAATTAATAACGCTCCTTCTTTATAATAAAAAACCAGAATATCTCCCGGACGATATTCCCCGGAGCGAACCGTAACCACATCTGCGGCAAAAAGAGCAGGCTCCATGCTAAACCCCGTTACCGTAATGTTTGCCTGTCCCTTCAGGCGGATCAGATGCGGCAATAAATTATTTATATCCACGATGCAGTACCTCCTTAACGTAATTCATATCTGCATACCGAAGTTCTTTCGGAACGCCTTGCGCCAAACGAGAAATCATCTTCAGATAGTCCGCTGTCAAAGAATACTCCACGATTGGGGATGTTAACAGCCTGGAAAAGATCTCGTTTGTCGGCAAACCAACCACGGAATTCTCTCCTTCGGTCCGTTGCAAGAAAAAAATCTGCTTCAGAGGAACAGGTTGTTCTTCGCACCGTAGAGGAGTAAAAGTCCACCGCTCAAACCCCGGATCCCGAAGATGTGCCAAGGTTGGACAGTATCCGTATTGTCGCAAAACCGAAACGCCGCCCTCCCGTAAATGAATCGGCGTTGTGCAGGGAAAAACCTCTAACGTCTCCCGGTCGATCAACACGCAATCATCGGTCAAGTATCCAAACCCATTCTGCGTCAAGAAGGTTGTCAAGGTTGTCTTGCCCGAGGTAGTGGCGGCAAGGAACACGTATGCACCTCCGTCGTGCACCACGGCGGCTCCGTGCAACGCGAATATGTCCGAATGGAATTTTCTACAAGTCCCGATTTCTCGCGCAAGATAACCCAAAGGAGAGTAGTAACACGATTCCTCTCCTTTCCACCGAATACGGTAGAGATCGGTTTCGGGATCACGTATTACCCCAAAACAAGACGCATCCGATTCTCCATACTCCACACAATATCGGCCGTATTTCAATTTCAAATTCGTAAGAAACCCCTCATCCTCCGTTTCTACACAAAAGGACGTTTGAAAGGGGCAGGAAATCCAGCGCTTCATATCAAATCCTCCTTCATTTCCCCGATCACGTCGGTTTTTTCTTCTGTAATACAAATCGCCGATGCGTTCCAATAGCTAGATTCATAGGTAATGATTAACTTGGGTGCATAAATACCATTGTAAGAACAACCGTAGAGGACAATACTATTATCACACTCCGAGGTTTCTTGAATCATTTTAAGCACGAGATTCTTAACACCAATTTCGCCCTTATTAACAAGATCTACAAGAGTGGTAACATCAAAGGTATAGCTTACAACCTCCCCATTCTCTTGATGGCCAATGCGCATCTTTGCAAAATCGATCAAATCAAAATCGTGCTCTGGTGTACAGTTGCCAGTAAAAATATCTTCAGTAACACGATAAAGACCAAGTTTTGGACTATTGCCGCAAGCGCTGGAACCAGATGCTTAACAAAACTTGAGTTCTGCCTTTTTAATTCTCGGATTGCGAGGAAGCGTCGGAATATTAAGGCTCATATACATATGTTTTGACTGACTGGTTTATACTTTCCTTATTGATAATAACAGAACACCTCTTTTCTATTTTTGAAAAAGAGAATCCTTTCCATTCTAATGCTTGTCCGCAACGATCACAATAAGCCTGATACTCTCTTGGTATTGTAGAATTACATTTTGGACAAACGGGAAAGTAATACTGAGTAATTTTTCGAATCGCGATTACCTTGCGCGGGACTCTATAATCTATTTCAGATTCTTTTACTAACACAACAAACCGACCTTTCAAGAAATCTTTTTATCGTCAGGAACTTCCAACACTTCCTGAAAACGGTTCATTATATTCTTAATTTCTTGTTCGGGATCTTTTGTTAGATAGGCAAAAAATAAAGACGCAGTCAACCCGCTCATAGAATGTTCTCCT
>JAGAOB010000092.1 GCA_017623895.1 Clostridia bacterium | reverse complement strand
CGGAACCTTGGATCGGAATCGGAACCTTGGATCGGAATTTGCGAGGACCGTGCCTCTATCTTCGGCATATTTCGTTTTTTTCAGTATAGCATCCAATCTCGGGATTTGTCAAGCAGATTCGAGAGATTATAACATTTTGTTCACATTTTTTCTCGGTGGGAGAAAGATCCTCTTGGCTCTTGATTTCGGCGGAAAAATGTGTTATAATGGCACGAGAGGTGAACGTGTATGAACAAAACCAACGCTATGCGGATGTTGGACAAAGCAAAAATCCCGTATGAGCCGAAGGAATACATTCCCGATGAGAACGATTTGAGCGGAGTTCATATCGCCGAGCAGATCGGGATTCCGCCACAGCAATGCTTCAAGACCATCGTAACGCGAGGGGACAAAACGGGGCCCGTCGTATTTTGTATCCCCGCAGATTTGGAAATTGATCTGAAAAAGGCGGCGAAAATCACGGGAAACAAGAAGGTCGAGCCTTTACACGTGAAGGATCTTCCTCAGCTGACGGGATACGTTCGGGGAGCCTGCTCTCCCTTGGGAATGAAGAAGAAATTTCCGACCTATATCCATCAAACCTGCAACAATTTTGAAAAGATTACCGTCAGCGCGGGGGTGAAAGGGTGTCAGCTGCTGGTCAAGAGCAATGAGATCGTGTCCTGTATTCAAGCAACGGTGTGCGATCTTGCGGCGGAAAAAGAATAAAAGCACTTGACAAACGCGAAAAAGCGTGCTATAATATACAATACATTATAATTAACTGAAAACTGAACCGAAAAGCTGTGACGAAGACAGTAGATTCACAGAGAAACGCAAAAGCGAGTCGGGGACGGTGAGAGCCCGATGCGAAGTACCGTGAAATGAAGATCCCTTCCGAGCTGCGTGCCGAACAGGTCGAAAAGCCCCAGTAGGTTCCGCCGTACCCCCAACGTCAAAGGGGAGCATATGAACGTATGTGAAATGGGTGGTTAAGCGAAGATTCTCTTCGTCCCGTTGCTGCGGGGCGAAGGGTTTTTTGTTTTTCGGATAAGTTTCGGAACCTTGGAGGAAATTTACAATGTACGAAAAAGTTTCGGGAGACCTGAATTTCGTAGAAAGAGAGAAGAAGGTCGAGGATTTCTGGGCGAAAAATCAGATCTTTGAGAAGAGCGTGGATCAGCGCAAGGACGGAAAGTACTTCACCTTTTACGACGGTCCTCCCACGGCGAACGGAAAGCCCCACATCGGTCACGTTCTGACTCGCGTAATCAAGGACACCATTCCCCGCTATCGGGCAATGAAGGGGGATTTTACCGTCCGCAAGGCCGGCTGGGACACCCACGGTCTTCCCGTGGAATTGGAAGTAGAAAAGAAGCTTGGCTTGGACGGAAAGGAGCAGATTGAGGAATACGGTCTGGAGCCTTTTATCAAGGAGTGCATTGAAAGCGTTTGGAAATACAAAGGATTGTGGGAGGAATTCTCCGATACAGTCGGCTATTGGGCGGATATGTAGGATCCCTACGTCACCTACGAT
>JAGAOB010000091.1 GCA_017623895.1 Clostridia bacterium | reverse complement strand
TCAATGTACTCGCCTACACTCTCAGGATACCCGAATTTATTCTTATCTTCCATGTTCTTCCCTCCCCAAAACCTTAAATCCAGCCCATTCCAAACCAACAGCCACAGCCGCCTGTGCAAGGCCGCTCATGAGGCCGCAGGTACCATTCTCAATGCCACCGCCAATGCCAACGATCCAAACGAAGGCAAGAACGATGACAACCACAGCAAGCGGCGTCTTGAATTGTTTCATGGTTCATTCCTCCTTTTTAAAAATCCAACTCGTGTTCCGGGTCAACATCTACATAGTTCTCTTTCACGTTTTCCCTATACCACAAATCAATTTTCTCTTGTTCTTGTGCGCTAACATGAACCACCGCCCAATATATATTGCTCATAAGCGTCTTATCTTTCACAAGCGCATCTGTTACATTAGCTATGGCTCTTTTTAATAGCCCCTCCACCCCAGCTCTGTAAGCATCGCGAATTCTGTTGCATCCAAAATCTGAATAATTGTCCAACCAGACTTCCGCAGGATCTTCGCCGAGATGCGTTTTAATATTTTCGAAGGTTTCTGACAAATCTTCTTCAATGATTTTGAGCCAGAACCCCAGCGCATTCAACTCCTCAATCGTCTCGGGCACCTTAACTCCTTTGATCTCCATGGTATTTCCTCTCTTTCTTAAATCTTCGCAATCTTTCCACTACCCGGCACGTAAAAGCCAACGAACTCCCCGTCGCAAAAAACCACGTGTCGATTGTCAGCTGGTGTCACCACAAAAATGTCTCCTTGCATACCGCCGTCCTCCAGCTCCTTTACCACGGCAGCTCTCCGCTCGTTCACACACTTTGCCGTGTAACTGTTGATCTTGCTTTGGTTATCCATCACCGAGTTTGTCCGCTCCAAGCCGCTAATGGCCATGGAAAGCTTGTTGGCAGTCAACCCGCAAGCCTCGGCCACCTCCTTGTTTGTCATGCCGAGATACGCTCGACGCAACTCGTAGTCTTTTTTCAACATTTGTTTTCTCCTTCCGTTTCTTCGCCCCTTGACAACAAGGGCGAAAAATGTTATACTGATTTAATAAAAAGTTTTTCGACCCGATATTTCGGGTCAATTTGTATCCCTTGGATTAAAATATTATTTTACTGAGGTTCTTATGGTTTTCTTTACACGCGGAGAAATTGGCTTTTTGAAGGAATGCTATGTTCTCCACAAAAAAGACGGCTATATCTCCCCCTTTGATCATTTCGATTTGTCTGAAAATCTCCAAGAGTCCCTTTTTTCATCCGCTTTCAAAAAATTAACAAGCAACTTTCTTTTCGAACCCTTGAACCCACAAGAAGCCTCGGTCTTGCTGATGGCAATACACCACGTTTCCAAAGACTATATCATAGATGAAATCGACTTTGATTTGCGTACCGTATATAACAAAGTCGCTTCCATCGCAGGCGTTGACCCTCTTGAATAATTTCCTCGCACTTCTCCGCGAAGAAATTTAAGTAGATCGCCTTTTCAAGTCCCGCAGCTGCAACTTGAAGAACGTTTTTTGACTTCGCCTTCCTCATCTTTTTCCCCCTTTTCTTTCCATATTTATTAAAATATTATTTTATTTCCTCGGCCGCCAAAACCCCGCAGTAGCAGCGCGGGGTCTCGGGAGGATTATGAGGAAATGCCCATGAAAATGGTGTTTCGGCCGCCAGCCCCTCCGCGCTCCTGCCGAGGTTCCGGTCCAACCTTTGACCGACAGGCCTGCACCGCTTCGGGGTGGTGTGATTTAATTATACTTCAACTTCTTCAACTTGTCAATCCTAAAACTTCATTTTTTTCAACTTTGTAACATTCGCACAATTTACAAACTTCAATTTATTCAACTTTAACCAAGGAGGTAATATCATGTTTTGGAACAATTTTCTGTCCCTATGTAACCAGCGCGGAACTTCTCCGACAAGCGTTGTTACAGAACTCGGAATATCGATCGGTTCTGTAACTCACTGGAAGAACGGCAAGATTCCTCATAACACTACTTTAATGAAGCTTGCCGACTATTTCAACGTCACTATCGAACAGCTCACAGGCAAGCCCGACAAGTATA
>JAGAOB010000090.1 GCA_017623895.1 Clostridia bacterium | reverse complement strand
TTCAAGTCTTTTCTCGCTTTTTTTATTTTAATATCCGTTTTTTCTGTGAAGGATCTTATTTTGATCGAGAATATGAAGAAAATGTGTCAACATTGGGAAAATTTGTAATCAATCTTTGTTTTTTGCTTGAAAGATTGGCAGATTTGTGTTATACTAAACCTGTTATGTACAATTAATCATTACGGAGGTTTTCATATGAAACGGCTGATTTCTCTCATCGTTCCGTGCTATAACGAAGAAGAGGCGCTGCCTCATTTTCTTCGCGAGGTTTCCCGCGTGGCGGAGGAAATGAAGGAAAACGCCGAGTTTGAAATATTGTTCATTGACGATGGGTCTAAGGATAATACGCTTGCCGTTCTTCGTCAGTTTGCCAAGGACGACAGCCGCGTCAAGTACCTTGCATTTTCTCGTAATTTTGGAAAGGAAGCGGCGATGTACGCCGGGCTTTGTAATGCAAAAGGTGATTACGTTGCCGTAATGGATGCGGATCTGCAGGATCCTCCATCCCTGCTCCCCCAAATGTTTTCGATCTTGGAAAGCGGAGAATACGATAGCGTTGCAACCCGACGGATAACCCGTGCGGGAGAACCAAAGCTTCGCTCCTTTTTTGCTCGGATGTTTTATCGGGTTATTAATCGCATTTCCGATGCGGATATCGTGGATGGTGCACGGGATTATCGGTTAATGCGCAGAGAAATGGTGAAAGCCATTGTTGCAATGAGTGAGCGTAACCGATTTTCAAAGGGTATTTTCGGTTGGGTCGGCTTTCGGACGTATTGGTTGCCCTATGAAAACGTTTCCCGTGTAGCAGGAAAGAGTAAATGGAGCTTTTGGAAGCTGTTCCGCTATTCTGTGGACGGATTTGTAAACTTTTCCCAGGCACCCTTAACGATTTCTGCCATTGTCGGTGGTGGATTTACGGTTTTGTCGGTCGTGGCGATCATTTTCATTATCGTTCGTAAGCTGTGCTTTGGGGGGTCGAGCGTGGATGGCTGGGCATCTCTCGTCTGTATTATTGCCTTTGTAAGCGGTCTTCAGTTGGCCTGCCTTGGAATCATCGGACAGTACCTGTCGAAAACCTATTTAGAAGTAAAACAACGACCTCATTATATTCTGAAAGAAACCAACGACGAAGATGCAGAGCAGATTCGTTGACGAAGGTCTTTGGTTTTGAGGCTTGAAAGGACATAAAGATGTTAATGCTAAAACGATTTTTACAATGTATAAGGGAATATAAGATGGCTACGCTGATGTCCCTTATCTTTATCAGTGGGGAATCCATTATCGAATGCTTGATCCCTTTTATTACCAGTGACCTAATTGATGCCATTCAGCAGGGAGCGAATCTCTCACTGATTTTGAAGAACGGTGCTATCCTGCTTGGTCTTGCCGTTCTTTCGTTGGCTTGCGGAAGTATTGCCGGATTTGCCAGTGTAAAGGCATCTGCCGGATTTGCGAAGAACTTGAGAAGAGACCTTTTCTATCATGTGCAGGACTATTCTTTTGAAAACATCGATAAGTTTTCCACGTCTTCCTTGGTTACCCGTATGACGACCGACGTGACCAACGTGCAGATGTCCTATATGATGATCATTCGCATCGCGGTTCGTGCTCCGTTGATGCTGATTTTTTCCGTAATTATGGCATTTCTTATGGGGGGCTCTCTTGCGTTGTCCTTCGTGATCGTAATTCCGTTCCTTGCAGGCGGACTTATGCTGGTGGCACGTTATGCAATGCCCGCATTTCGTCGCGTCTTCAAAAAATACGATCGCCTCAATGAATCCATTGAGGAAAACGTTCGTGCGATGCGGGTGGTTAAGGGCTTTTCGAGAGAAGAGTATGAAAAAGAGAAGTTCGGAAATGCGGCGGAAGATATTCGAAAGGACTTTACCTACGCCGAGCGTTTGGTTGCTCTGAATTCCCCCTTGATGCAGTTCTGCGTCTATTTTAATATGATTTTCGTGCTCACTGTCGGCGCTTATCTTATCGTGAAAAGTGGGGGCAGCGTCGTCGGAGTCGGAGATATTACCGCGATGCTGACCTATGGGATGCAGATTTTGATGCAGTTGATGATGATCTCTATGATCTATGTTATGCTTACGATGTCGGGAGAGTCGATGAAGCGCATTGTCGAGGTTTTGGAGGAAAAGTCTTCTCTTACTAACCCCGAAAATCCCGTGATGGAAGTCGTTGACGGTTCGGTAGATTTTAACAATGTCAATTTCAAATATTCCGAAAAGGCAAAGCGTTATTCGTTGTTTAACGTGGATATCCATATCAAAAGCGGAATGACCGTGGGCATTATCGGAGGAACGGGGGCAGGGAAATCGTCGTTTGTTCAATTGATTCCTCGTCTTTATGATGCAACCGATGGATCTGTTCTGGTCGCCGGCGTGGATG
>JAGAOB010000089.1 GCA_017623895.1 Clostridia bacterium | reverse complement strand
GTGCAAGGGCGGCCGCGTTTTCGTTGAGCCATCGGACTACGTCGGTATCGTTGAGCATATACCCCTGGAATCGGAAACTATCTTGCTTCTTTACCGAGCGTCGAACCACGTCCGCTACGGTGAGATTGGTAAGAACGAGATTGTTTTTTGTGAAATAATTGGCTTTGGTTTCGGTACAGTTGGGGTAGGAATATCCCCTTTGCGTCAGGGTGTGGTCCTGCCTGATCCATTCAGTGGGCACGTTGAACCAAGCGTAGTGAATTTCATCCTGCGTCGGCTCTCCCGCGTTATCCCAAGTCACGTCAATGTGGTAATAATTCCCGTCGATCTTAACGATGTTCCAGGCGTGTCCCACCTCGGCTCCCGAGGAGGGATCCGAGGATTTCCCCGATACCAGAAGAGTTTCGATGCCCACGGAACGGCAGAGATGCTGAAATGCTTTTGCAATTCCTTCGCAGACCGCGGTTTTGTTGACCAGCGCCCCATAGGCGTTGTGGCAATCGGAAGCGTTCGCATATTGGCAATGTAAAATCAGACGGTCGTGCAGCGTTTTTTCGATCTCGTATTGCGTCATCGAGCTTGTAATCCCCGAAAGCAGACCTTTTACCGCATTGTCAAACTTCGTCTGAGCGGCAGGAAGCGCGGATTTCGTTACCGTATATTCGGGGGATACGTCCAGCACCGTGTTTTCCTGATAGGAATACGTATATGCAGTGCTCAACCAGAAATATTGAGGATAATCTGCCGTAACGCAGCTCCATACGGTCTTCAGTTGGTCTTTGGTGATCCCCGAGGAGATGGAAATAGTATCCTCTCGTTTCCCGATCCCGGATACCAATTCCTTATAGGCGGTGACCATTTTCCCGCCGTTGCTTTGGGTCGAAAGCCAACGCAGTCCGTAATAATCCTCCGGTTGAACAGGGGAGATGCTCGTATAGACGGGAGGCTCGGGAAGATCCTCCGGCTCCGTGGGATTGTTCACGGTGTCTGACGTGTTGGGCTTTTGGGAGGACGTTTTCGTAGAGGTTGAGGAGGTTTTTGTAGAGGTTGAGGAGGTTTTTGTAGAGGTTGAGGAGGTTTTTGTAGAAGAAGACTGCGTCGTCGACGTTGCGGTGTCGGTGGACGTTTGGCTCGTTCCCGTATCGGAGGTGTCCGTTCTTGAGGATTCTTCCCCCGATTCCGTAGCTTCGGAGCCGTCCGAGGTCGAGGCTTGATCCGAGGTCGGATCGGATGCGTCGGAAGGATCGGCTTGATTTACAGAGGAATACAATACGCTTTGTTCCGTGTCCTGGGTAGAGGAAATTTCCGTTCCTGCGTCTCTGCAGGCAGAAAAGCATAGCGTCAACAAAGCGCAGAGAAACAGCCTGAAAAATCCATAGAGTATTTTGCGGGAATTCATCGCGTCATCTCCTTAATAGTAATTGTACGTGTCTTGGTGAGTGATTTTGTAAAAAAAAGACGATTCCAAAGAATCGTCTTCATTTTGGTGCCGGTGGTGGGGGTCGAACCCACACGGTATCGCTACCACGGGATTTTGAGTCCCGCACGTCTGCCAATTCCATCACACCGGCGAATCAACGTTGTAAGTATACCACATTTTTTTTTGTTTGTCAAGAGCCTTTTTATCTTTTTTTACTTAATTTCATTTTTTTTGACCTCAAACAAGATTTGCAGCAGGGTTTTTCCGTTCAATCATATTTTTTTCTTCGCTCTCATATCTTTTTTCAGGGATGTCCGCAGGAATTTTGGGATGAAAAAAGGAAGGAATGATGGATATGAAATCACAAAAAACCTTTATTGGGGCCGTGTTTACCGTCTTCGGAGGATATTTTTCGGGGGTGATCACGGTACTGCTTCGCGGCGTGACGGAGTCCGACTTGGTCGCCCGATATCTTGCCGCTGAAACGCGGACCGATTGGCTCGGTGCTTTTCTGGCAGGCCCGTTTTACGTGCTTTTGACATTGTGCTGCGGCGTGTTTCTCTTCGGTTGGCTGATGGTGCTTCCCGTGGTTTTTTACAAATCCTACGGGTTGGGATATACCGCAGGGCTGTTTCTCGCCTGCTACGGTGCAAAGGGTTTTTTGCCGTTAGGGTTGTGTATTTTCCCCTCTGCTGCCGCGGAATCGCTGCTTCTCATCCGTTCCGCACGAGATGCTCTGCCTCAATCATTTTCCCTGTTTCAGGGATTGCGGGATGGGGTGTCACCCTGCTTTTTTCAAGGTCTGAAGGCGTATTTGTTGCGGTCCTTGGTGGTGTTTCAGTGTTCGGCGTTCGTGCTTCTGTGGGACCTGTTTTTGTCTCCTTTGATTTTGTCGGGGATTCGGGATATGTTATAAAAAATCGGGAAATTCCGCACAAATCCGTGTTTTCTCTTGACAGATTTCTCCGAATTTGTTATAATGGGAATACCTTAACGTCGGAGGGATTATTTTGGGTTCACTTTTCAATTTTAATAAAGAGGGCAAGGGCGTTACCAAGGAGGACGTGGCGGCGGAAACCCCGTTAAAGCGGTTCTTCGTTGAATTCGTCCATCGCTTTTGGCAGTTGATCCTGCTCAATCTTCTTTACGTCGTCGCCTGTATTCCCATTATTACCGTGGGACCTGCCACGGCGGCAATGAATTACGTGTGTCGTAATTTTTCTCAGGCAAAGCCCGTGTTCTTTTTCCCGGATTTTATTGAGAAATGCAAGGAGCATTTCAAACAGGGACTTGCCGTTTGGATGATTCAGCTGTTGACAGGCGGCTTGCTTGTCTTCGCGTTTCTTGGCTGGACCGACAGTGCCTTTCAGGTGTCGGGCGGGTTGCGCACCGCGGCGGTGGTGGTCATCCTCGTGTTTGCGTACCTTCTCATCTGCAGCTCCTTCTATATTTACCCGATGATGGTTTCCTTTGATTTGACCGTCAAGCAGTTGATTCGAAACAGTGTGATCCTTGCGATGACCCAGCTGTGGCGGAATCTCGTGATTCTTGTTGTTTTGGGCATTTTGGTCGTGGTCTCCTTTTTGTTTTGGCCCCTAACCTTCCCCGTGCTTTTGTTTCTCGCCTTTACGTTAATGGCGTACGTTTCCAATTCCTTGGTGTTTCCCGTACTGAAGCGTCTCGTCGCTACCCCCTCCGACGCTTCGGAGTCCTCGGATCAGTCTGCGGAATAAATGAAAAACAAGCTCTGGGCTCTCGGCTTTCTCGGATGAGCCTGCGGAATAGGTTTGGAAAAGCCGTCCTCATTCCTCGTATTCTTCGGATGAGCCCGCAGAATAAGCTTGAATAAAACAAGTCCTCGTCTCATAACTATGAGATGAGGACTATTTTTTGAAAAGAGGGACTTTTATGTGGAAGCGGATCCTTTCCTTGGCGGTGTTCGTGGTTTTGACCCTTTGTGTTGCTTTGCCCTGCTCTGCGTCAAGTATGGGGGCGGTAGGAGGAAACGTTGCGGCATCGGGAGAGTTGAATTTGGACGCCAAGGGCGCCATTCTTATGGAGGCGGAGACTGGGACGATATTGTACGAATCCGAAGCGAAAACCAAGCTATATCCCGCAAGCGTGACCAAGGTAATGACGATGCTTTTGGTTATGGAGGCCTTGGATTCGGGGGCCGTTACCGAGGAGGACCCGATTTCCGCTTCGGAAAACGCGTGCTCTTACGGAGGAACGCAGATCTATCTTGAGGTGGGGGAGACGATGTCTCTTCGGGATCTGCTCAAATCCGTCGCCGTCAATTCCGCCAACGATGCGGCTGTTGCGTTGGGGGAATACCTTGCGGGGAGCGAGAAAGCCTTCGTGGACCGAATGAATCAACGTGCCAGGGAGCTGGGGGCGGAAAATACCAATTTCGTCAATCCCTGCGGGCTTCCCGACGATAACCATTATACCTGCGCCTACGACGTTGCTCTGTTCACCAGAGAATTGCTGAAGCATCCGCACATTCTTGACTATACGGGGATTTGGATGGATTCGTTGCGTAACGGGGGCTTCGGCCTTGCCAATACTAACAAATTGCTCAAGACCTACGATGGTATTACCGGGATGAAAACGGGGTATACGGAGGCCGCGGGACATTGCCTTGCCGCCACCGCTACGCGGGACGGAATGTCTCTGATTGCCGTGATTCTCGGAGGGGAAACCAGCAAGGGAAGATTTGCCTCCGCCGCGTCGTTGCTGGATTACGGATTTTCGGGATATACCGTCGTACGGCGTTCCGTAGGGTCCATACCTCCGATTCCCGTGAATCGGGGAAAGGCGGACTGCGTTTCCGTAGCAGCCGAGGCGGACTTGAGCATCGTGGTAAAAAAATCCGCCGTAACCCAAGTGGCGTTGGAGATCTCCGTAGAGGAAACATTGCAGGCACCCGTCGCCGCGGGTCAGGTGGTGGGAACGGCACGATTTACCTACGAAGGGGAAGAGGTTTTGTCGGTTCCCGTAGTCGCCTGCGAGGCGGTGGAGAAGGCGGGATTTTTTGACTATCTCGGCCAGATAATCCAACATCTGTTTTAAGAAAGGATGCCGAAGTCCGTCAGGGCTTCGGCATCCTTTATAAGTCGCTTCGGGTTGCGTAATACTGTGCCGCGGCGCGGAGAAGCGTCGCTGCTGCCACCGAAATTCCGATGGTCAGAAATGCAGGCACGTGAGCTAAAAAAAAGGAAATCATAATACTCCTCCCGAAGGTATTCTTTCCCCGTTTCTTCCGAAATATGAACCGCGACGGAACATACTCCGCCGCGGTATCGTTTGTTGAGGTTAATAGCAGGATTTGTAGATCTCTACCACGTCCTTCGGGGTGAGCTTGATGAAATTCCCCAACGTGCCGTCGTTCTTCAGCAGAAGACGGTTTGCCATATATTCAAAGTCTTCCTCCCGCACGCCCAAGGACCGAAGATTTTCGGGCATCCCGATGGATTTGAAAAATTCTCTCCACGCCTGAATCCCTTTTCGCCCCGTTCGCAGATCGTCTCCATCGTTTGGGATCCCGAAAATCCGCGTTGCCATCGTGGCAAACCTCTTGGGATCGTGGATCAGGGCTTTTTCCATCCACGCAGGGAATAACACCGCAAGTCCTGCGCCGTGGGTTACGTCGTACAATGCGGAAAGCTCGTGCTCAATGGCGTGCGTCGCCCAATCCTGTTCCCGTCCGACGCCTACCACGTTGTTGTGTGCCAGCGTTCCCGTCCACATAATATTAGCACGGGCCTCGTAGCATTTGGGATCGGCAATCACGCGAGGCGTTTGCTTGATCATCGTCAGCAGCAACGCCTCGCAAAGACGATCGGTCACCTCTACCTCTTGAGTGTTGGTGAAATAGCGCTCCAGAATATGGGCGATAATGTCGCTGGCACCGCTTGCGGTCTGCCAAGCGGGCAGGGTATAGGTCAGTTCGGGATTCAGCACCGAAAATCGAGGCCGTAGTGCATCTCCCGCCGTCCCCCGCTTGATCAGCGTTTTTTCGTTTGTGATAACGCTGTTGGGAGAAGCCTCGCTTCCCGCGGCGGGAAGCGTCAGTACCGTTCCGATCGGCAGGGCGTTGCGTACGGGGGTTTTCTTTTCCCAATATTCCCAGAAATCTCCCTCTGCCAAGACGCCCGTCGCAATGGCTTTTGCCGAATCAATCACCGAGCCGCCGCCTACTGCAAGAACAAAGTCGACGCCTTCCCTTCGGCAAAGGTCAATTCCTTGATAAACCAATCCGCTTCTCGGATTCGGCTGAACGCCGCCCAATTCCACGGAAGGAATACCCTCCTTTTCAAGGGATCCTTTTACCCGCTCCAGCAATCCGCTTCGGATGACCGATCCCCCTCCGTAGTGAATCAAGACCTTGGTTCCGCCGTATTTTTTAATCATTTCTCCCGTCTTTTCCTCGGCATTGCGTCCGAAAAGAAAGCGGGTGGGACTGCAAAATTCAAAATTGAGCATCGTAATTCTCCTTTTTCAAATCGTCAGGCTTCGTGGCTTAACTCCGCCGCGGCTGATCCGTTTTATATGGGTGGTCCTGCACTGTTTTGCAAAGCCGTTTTTGATTATGCGTCGTGGCGCAGCTCCGCCGAGGGCACTTCTCCCGTCTCCACAGTCAGCACGGCGTAGGTATCGGAGTAGGTGATGGATCCGGGATTCAGAAGAAGGATTCCGTCCCGCTCCTCCAGAAAGGGGGAGTGGGTGTGGCCGAACAAAGAGACGGAGCACCCCTGCCTGCGTGCCCTTTCCCATTGAATCTCCAACCCGTTTTTCACGCCCGTGGTGTGTCCGTGGCACAGGAAGATCCTCGTATCGTTCAGCGTAAGGACCTTTTCCGTTGCTTCCTGGGAAAACCAGTCATTATTTCCAGAAACCCTGCATATTGGTAGGATAGGAAAAAGGTTGGATAATTCTTCCGCATCCCGAACGCAGTCCCCCAAATGGATGACGTAATTCGGCTTTTCCTTCTTGATCAACCGTTGGGCTGCGGAAATTTCTCCGTGGGTGTCGGAGATGACAAGGATTTTCAAGACGATTCCTCCGCGTTTTTCTTTTATTATACCGCGGATTGGCAAAAAAGTCAATGGCTTCATAGAATGAAACAGAAATAACTCGGAAAGGTGTGACGTTTATGTCAGATATTCCAAACGACGCCGCCGTCTCCCGTGCCGTAGCCGCCGCCCGGGGCGTGCTTTCGGCGGAGGACGCCGCAAAAATAGAGCACCTTGCGGGAGATCCGAAATCTCTTAAGGGGCTCACGTCCAAACTCAGTCAACGGGATTGGGCAAACGTAATGCGGATCATCAACGATCCTGAATTGCTCAAGCGGGTGCTTGCCTCCTCCCAAGGGAAAAATATGCTCCACGATTTTTTGAATAAAATCAATTGAAGCGAAAGGAGAGACCTATGCCGGATTTGTTTTCCAAGATCTCCGAAATTTTAAGCAATCCCGAATCCGCACAAAAAATCCGGGAGATTGCTTCCACTCTTTCGACCTCCGACCTGCCGTCTCCCGCGCCGTCGGTACCTGAAGAATCGGAGGATGGGATCCCCGACGTTCCCGCACTGCCCGCTTCTGCAGGACTTGACACGATGAACCTGCTTTCGAGCTTTTCCGGCGGAGGCACCCACAGTCGTGATCTGGCGCTGCTCCACGCGGTGCGCCCCTATCTTCGGGCGTCCCGTGCGGGAAAGATCGACAACGCCATCAAGGCCATTCGGGTGATTGATTTGTTGACCGCATTGAGATGAAATTTTCGGCCGTTCAAAGATATTGAACGGTCGTCTTTTTTTTGAAAGGAGCCTATTATGTATTCTTCCGTTTCCGAAGCCGAATATCAATTCCGTCGCTCGAAGGCCGAAGACGAAGCCCGTAGGGCGTATGACCGTTCCTCACCCTCCAAGGCTCCCCCTGCCGCGGCGACGCAAGCAGGACAGACCGCAGAGGCGTCTTCCGCAAGATTACAATCTCGGAAAACCGGCGGATCGACAGGAATTTTTTCCCGATTAAAGGAGGACGACATCCTTCTGATCGGTATTTTGTTTCTGCTTTTCAATGAAAATAAGGACGACGATCCGTTGATTTTAATCATTCTTGCCGTGCTTCTTTTTAACTGATTTTTGCGTAAAATGGTACAAAAGTGGAACATTTCGGTAACGAAAAGCGGAAAACACTTGTAAAATTTCCGTTTATAGTGTATTATAATATAGTATAATACCTGTCCTGCCCGTCGGGCGAGACACTATTACGGAGGTTTGATATGCTGAAATTGAAAAATGAACGTGGAAACATCATCATCGACGATAACGTTATCGCAGGAATCGCTTCCATCGTCGCTTCCGACTGCTTCGGAATCGCTGAAATGAAGGCGAAGAATATGACCGAGCAGATCTGGGCATTTCTGAAGAAGGACCGTAAAGATAAGGGCGTACACGTGTACTGCGACAATAACCGCGTTTGCATTGATATTCATATCGCGGTCATTTACGGTGTCAATATCCCCGCCATCACCGAAAGCATCGCTCATAAAATCACCTATTCCGTTTCCGAATATATTGGATTCCCCGTGGAAAAGGTGAATGTGTTCGTGGACTCTGTCATCACGAAATAACCTTGAAAACGAGAAAAGGAATTTGACGAACTATGATTTTGAACGGAACAGCTTACCGCGATATGGTAATTTCCGGTGCAAACAATCTTGCCAACGAACTGGAAAATATCAATCGCCTTAACGTTTTCCCCGTTCCCGACGGGGATACGGGACTCAATATGAGCCTGACGATGGGCGCGGTCCGCAGCGACCTTCCCTCCTTCGAGGGAGACGTCAGTCAGGTTGCCGACAAGGTTGCAAATATGCTTCTTCGGGGTGCCCGCGGAAATTCCGGGGTTATCCTGTCTTTGTTCTTCCGCGGAATTGCCAAGGAATGCAAAGGAAAGGCAATCGTTGATACCCCTGACCTTGCCGCCGCGTTCAAGCGAGGCGTGGACGCTGCCTATAAATCCGTTATGAAGCCCACGGAGGGAACCATTCTCACCGTTATGCGGGTCTCCGCCGAAAAGGCACTGGAAAAGGCCTCGGAATACAAGGGCAGAGTGGAAGACTTTATGCCCTACGTTCTTTCCGTTGCGGAAGAAACGCTGCAAAAAACCCCTGAAATGCTCCCCGTTTTGAAACAAGCAGGTCTTGTGGATGCAGGGGGACGGGGTTTGGTCGTAATTTTTGAAGGGATGGTCGGATACCTGCAAGGAAATCCCGTTACCCTTCTGGATAGCAACGAAGAGGAAGCGGAACAACCGGCTTCTGCCTTTGACCAATTCAATACCGAAGACATCGTGTACCCCTATTGCACCGAATGTATCGTTGGAAAATCCGAGGATTATTTGGGCGAGGGAAAAGCCGAAAAGCTTCATAAATTCGTTTTGGGCGCAGGCGACAGCGCCGTCTTTGTGGATGATACCGAGATCATCAAATTGCACGTTCATACCTCCGACCCCGGTAAGGTCCTTTCGGAAGCGTTGAAGTACGGCTCTCTTCTTACGGTGAAGATCGAGAATATGAAGGAGCAGCACTCCGCCCTTTCCTCTGGTGTCGCGAAAGACGTTCCCGCAGCATCGACTCCCGCTCCTGCCGCGGAAAAGGTGACCGATGCCGCCCCCGAAAAGAAATACGGCTTTGTGGCTGTAGCTTCGGGCGAGGGAATGGTTTCCGTATTCCGTGACTTGGGTGCAGACCAAATGGTCATCGGAGGTCAGACGATGAATCCCTCTACCGAGGATATGCTCAAGGCAATTCGTATGACTCCCGCCGAAAACGTGATCGTGCTTCCCAACAACAGCAACATCTATATGGTTGCCGCTCAGGCCGCCCTGCTAGTAGAGGATAAGCACGTGGAGGTCTTGCGCTCCGTATCCCTGCCCCAAGGAATCAGCGCGATGCTGGCCTTCAACCCCGACGCTGAGGTGGAAGACAACGTTACCGCGATGAAGGAGGCAATGGCCGCCGTATCTTCCTTGTCGATGACCTTTGCGGCTCACGATTCCACCTTTGATAATCGGGAGATCAAAGAAAATCAGATCCTCGGCTTGGTGGAAAACAAGGTCCGCTACGTCACCGATACGAGAGAAGAATGTATGGCAAACCTCTGTGACGATATCAAGGATGCCTGCGTCATTACCCTGTTCTACGGAGAGGGCGTTTCAGAATCCGAAGCGGAAGCTATGCAGGCAATTATGCAGGAAAAGCTGGGCGAAGACGTTGATATTATGTTGGTCAACGGCGGCCAGCCCGTATATTACTTCATTATCTCTGCCGAATAACGCAGCAGATGCCGCGTTATTTCTGCCGATAGGACAGAAGAAATCTATTTTATTATCTCTGCCGAATAAGGCAAAAGGAATCAAAATGTCACAACGCCGTTATGCTGCCGTGGGCGGACAGGCCGTGATGGAGGGGATTATGATGAAATCCCCTCTTCGTTCGGTCCTTGCCGTCCGCAAGCCCGACGGGGAGATCGTTACCGAAGAAATGGCGACAAGCTCCGTGCGGGATAAGTATAAATTTTTGCGCATCCCCGTTTTGCGGGGGTGTGTGGCTTTTGTGGAAAGTATGGTGGTGGGATACAAGTCCCTGATGCGTTCCGCGGAGCTTGCAGGGCTGGAGGAGGAGACCAACGGGAACAAATGGGTTTCCGGGTTGGTGATGGTGTTCTCTCTGATCCTTGGGGTCGTTCTTGCCCTTGCGCTGTTTTTGTTGATCCCTCAATGGACGGGAAAGCTGATTACCACGTGGCTTCCCGAGGCCCGCGCCCTGCGGATCCTGATTGAGGGAATCGTTCGTATTATTATCTTTATTTGTTACATTCTTGCAACGTCCCTGATGAAAGAGATGAAGGACGTCTACCGCTATCACGGTGCGGAGCACAAGACCATCTTCGCCGTGGAGGCAGGGGAGGCGCTGACGGTGGAAAACATCCGCCGTATGCCTCGTTGTCATCCTCGTTGCGGCACCAGCTTTATTTTCTTGGTGTTTTTGTTCTCCATTCTCTTCTTCTCGTTGCTTCACGCCTTCGTCCTTCCCGAAAACATCGAGGGACTGCCCCGTCTGCTGGTTCATCTGGCGTGCTTGCCCGTGGTTGCGGGCTTTACCTTTGAAATTCAGCAATGGACGGGACGGCACGACAATTTGTTTACCAAAATCAGTTCCGCTCCGGGCAAAGGACTTCAACGGATCACAACCGCCGAGCCCAGCGACCAGCAGATCGAGGTTGCTATCGTTGCCGTGAACGCGTCTTTAACCAACGAGGCGGGAGAGGTGGATTATTCTCTTGCCTTTCCGAAAAAAGACCAATGAATCGGTGGGACGCGTTGAACGCTCGTCTTTCCGCCGTGAGTGAAAACGGCAGCGCGGAGCTGTCGCGGTTGGCGGAATTGGTCACGGGAATGGAATCGGATCGGTTTTTACTTCTTCGGATGACCCGAGAATTGCCCCCGCTTACGGAAGAAGATTACGCGCAACTTTGCCACCTTGTTTCTCTGCGGGAGCAGGGAGAGCCGTTGCAGTATTTGTTGGGATCTGCGGACTTTTACGGGCGCTCGTTTTCCGTTGCCAAGGGGGTTCTGATTCCCCGATTTGATACGGAAATTTTGGTGGATACCGCCCTGTCCTATCTCCGTGAAGGGGATTCGGTTCTGGATCTTTGTGCAGTGACGGGTTGTGTCGGACTCACGATCGGTGCGGAGAAATCCGTGTCGGTTACCGAAGTGGAAAAGTACGACGAAGCCTTTGTGCTATTGCAAAAAAATGCCGAAAGGATCTGTCCCTCTGCCTGCTTGATCCAAGGGGATATTTTTACCGACGAGGTCGAGGGCGCTTACGATTTGATTTTATCCAACCCACCCTATCTTCCAACGACGGAATGTAAGACCCTCTCTGCCGAGGTGCAAAAGGAGCCGATCACCGCTCTGGACGGCGGAGATGACGGGTTGCGCTTTTACCGTACCATCGTTGCCCGCTTTTCGTCCCGCTTGAAAGCGGGGGGGCGGATGCTGTTCGAATGTGGCATCGGTCAGGCCTCTGCCGTGGAGGAAATTCTTCTTTCCGCAGGCTTTTCCGACCCTGTTCGGGTTCGGGACTACGGGGGTGTGCTTCGCGTGATCGGAGCAAAAAAATAAAGGAGGAAGCCTATGTCTGAATTGCAGATCGGTGTGTTTGATTCGGGCCTCGGAGGGCTGACCGCCGTGCGGGAGCTGATGCAGATCCTGCCGCGGGAAAGCATCGTTTATTTCGGGGACACTGCCCGTGTTCCC
>JAGAOB010000088.1 GCA_017623895.1 Clostridia bacterium | reverse complement strand
TTCCCCCTCTCCGTTTACCGAAAGGATGTCCCCTATGAATCTCTTTGAGTCTGTTCGCCGTCACCCGCTGCCTTGGATTCTGTCCGCCGCGGCAATCCTTGTGGCAGTCGTCGTTGCGGTTTTTGCGTTGCTGTGTCTTCCCGTTGAGGTGAACTCCATTCGCCTTGACAAGACCGAGCTTACCTTTTATTCTCTTTCACAGACCCATCATCTCATCGCGCTTACCGACCCCGCCGACGTTCCCCGTCGGGCCCTGAATTGGACGTCCTCCGACCCCGCCGTTGCCACGGTTTCCGATAAAGGTGTGGTAACTCCCGTATCAAACGGCGTTGCCCTCATTTCGGTCAGTGGAGATAAGGGAAACGGAATTGCCCACTGTGCCGTTACCGTTTCGGTAATTTCGTCTATCACCTTCCGACAGTCGGAGGTCATTATGGGGGTTGGTAGCTCCCGTCAGCTGCAATACATCGTGGAGCCCCAGGAGATTGACGTCAATCAGCTTCAGTGGTCTTCCTCCGATCCCTCCGTGGTATCCGTGGAGGGAGGGGGCGTGGTTACGGCACATAAAAAAGGTACGGTGACCATTACCCTTTCCACTGCAGACGGAAGCGTTTCGCAAGTCTGCACGGTAATCGTTTCGGAAAACATTCCCGTTCAAGGGGTCGCATTCTCCATTGAAGAGTTTCTGTTCGATTCCTTGGACGACGTCCTGATTCTGACTCCCGTTTTTACTCCTCAGGACACCTCCCAGCGGGAGCTGGTATGGTTTTCTTCCGACCCGACGATTGCGTTGGTCAACCCCGAAACGGGAGAGATCACCCCAATGTCCAATGGCACGACCACCATCGTCATCAAAAGCGTTTACGGGGACTTTACCGCCACCTGCACCGTCACCGTAAATCTGAATATCCCCGCAAAGGGCGTTTCCCTTGCCGTGGATTCTTACACCTTTAAGGGAATCGGACAGACCTATCTGATCCGCCCCGTGTTTGATCCCGTGAATACCAGCAATCAAAAGATCACCTGGACCTCCTCCGATCCGTCGGTTGCCAAGGTCTCCGATCAAGGACTGGTCACCTCTGTGAAGAAGGGGACCGCCACCGTTACGCTTGTCACCGAAGACGGCGGCTTTACGGCGGAGTTTAAGGTTACGGTGGATCCCGATACCAAGATCCCCGTCACGGGCATACGGCTTTCTTCGTATACTGCCACCCTGCAAATAGGGGAGACCTGCAAGATCTCCGCCTCGGTACAGCCTGCAAACGCTACAGAAAAGGGAATTACATATACCTCAAAGAATCCTGCCGTTGCTACGGTATCCTCGGACGGAACTGTCACCGCAAAGGGGCAC
This sequence comes from Clostridia bacterium, assembly GCA_017623895.1. Lineage (GTDB taxonomy): Bacteria > Bacillota > Clostridia > Oscillospirales > UBA644 > RGIG995. The sequence continues at coordinate 26,964 of JAGAOB010000088.1, read as the reverse complement.
GGAACTACCCAGATTACCGTGGCGTCCAAGGACGGAAAATTCAGCGAAAACTTTACCGTCACCGTGGCAGCCCCAGTCATCGAAGTCCCCGACACTCCCCAGAATCCCGCAACGGAGAGCGATTACGTCAAGGGTGTTTGGGTATCCACCGTTCATAACATCGATTTCCCCTCCAAGGCAGGGCTCTCTGCGGCCCAATTGAAGGCGGAGGTCGACGCTCTGATGGACAATATCGTCCAAATGGGGCTAAACACCGTTTATTTTCAGGTCCGCCCGTCGGGAGACGCGATCTATCCCTCGAATCTGTATCCCTCCTCCGCGTACATCGTGAAAAAGCAAGGCGATCCGCTACCCTTGGATCTGTTGGAATACGCCATTCAGGCCGCCCATCAGCGCGGACTTTCCTTCCACGCGTGGATCAACCCCTATCGGGTCACCAATTCCACCACGTCCACGGCGTCTCTTGCCGCCAATAACCCTGCCGTAAAGAATCCCTCCTGGGTGTTGACCGACGGCAAAAAGCTTTATCTCAATCCCGGTCTTCCCGAGGTTCGGCAGTATATCGTGGACGGCGTGATGGAGATCGTAAACAACTACGACGTGGACGGAATCCATTTTGACGACTATTTCTATCCCAACGACTTGAGCAAAGCAGACAGCGACGCGGCAAAGAATTGGGATGATTCCGCCGCTTATGCCACGTACGGAAACGGAGCCTCTTTGGCAGATTGGCGCCGTTCCAATAACGATGCTTTGGTTCGGGATGTTTACAATGCCATCAAGGCAAAGAATAAAAATGTTCGCTTTGGAATCAGTCCTGCCGGCGTTTGGCTGAAAAAATCGACGGCACACCCCGAGGGCACCGATCATATCGGAAATCCGATGCAAACCTATACCCAAGGCTACGCCGATACCCGTAAGTGGGTGGTAAACGAGTGGCTTGATTATATCTGCCCGCAAATTTATTGGCAGATCAGCCACACCGCAGCCCCCTTCAAGCCCATCGTCGATTGGTGGAACGATCTCGTGGCACAGTACGACGTTGATCTTTACGTTGGTATCGCCGCATATAAATGTGATCCCGATGAAAAGGTTGCCGCCTACCAATCGGGCACGGAAATCCCCGCCCAGCTGGACTATTTGGAAACCAAATCCGACGTTTCGGGCGCCGTCTTTTTCAGCTATACCTCGTTAACGTCCAATTTCGCAGGGGTCGGAGATCAGGTAAAGGCACGTTATTATAAAGAGCCGATCAGCACCACCCTGCAGTTCAGTCAGCCCTCCATTACCATCGACGCGTCGTTTACAAGCACGTATGTCGTCGGCGTTTCCGATCCCAATTATCCGTTGTACGCCAACGGAGAGGTCGTCGCGCGGACGGTTGAAGGATATTTTGCCCACCCCGTCACCCTAACGGGAACGAAAACTACCGTAACCTTTACCCATAAGGGGCAGACCGTGGATTACGTCATCACACGCACCACCTCCACGGTGTCGGGAAGCTCTGATTACCTGTCTGCCTTCGGCTTTGTCAAGGGATCCTTTACTCCCTCCTTTGATACGGCGGACCGTTCGGGAACGACGGTTGAATTTTCCTGCGTTGCCCCTGCAGGCTCGTCGGTTTCCGTCAAAATCGGAAGCTACACGCTGCCGCTAACGACGACTACCCAGGATCCCAACAACGGAAAATATCGGAAGGCAACGTATACGGGATCGTTTACTCTTCCTCAAACCGATAACAACGGTAACGCCACCTTAGGTTACGTGGTCTTTCAGGCCACCCGAGGGGACGAGAGCGTGACCCACTCTCCCGGATGTCTCGTTGAGATCATCAACGACCCTACCTCTTACGTTATGCAGGTGGTGACGGACAAGCCCGATATCTTGCCCAATTTGGAGGTCGAGCCTACGCTCTTCTACATTGCCACCGAGGGAGCTAAGGTTCATGTGGTCTCGAAAGCCGACGGCAAGGCAAAGCTGGATAACGGAATGTATCTGAATCTGAAGAACCTGAAGACCATCGATTCCTCCTTTACCTCTGCAAAGATGCAATCTGCCTCCGTTGCAACCACCAATAAAAACACCGTCTTCTCCTTCAAGCTCAGCGATGCGGCGTTCCATACCGTTTGGATGGACGCGGATTACGCGGAAATCACGTTTTACAACGTCACGGGGGAGGCTCCCTCTCTCGCTCTTTGTGACAATCCCCTCTTTTCTGCTGTTAACGTAAGCAAGACTGGGGATACGGTGCAGATCCGTCTGACTTATAAAGCCTCAAAGCATATTTACGGATATACCTGTAACTTCGACGGAAATACGTTGTATATCAATTTCCGTAATCCCGTCACTCTTTCTGGGGGAGATACACCGCTGAAAGGGGTCGTCATTTCGCTTGATCCCGGTCACTGCGGCAACGCCGATCCCGGTGCCATTCGGTACTATAACGGGAAAGCAATCTATGAATCCACGCTTACGTGGAAGCTTTCCAATCTTGTGGCGGATAAGCTTCGGGCCTTGGGGGCAACGGTCGTCCTTTCCCGCAAGGAAAACCAATCGACCTATTCCCTGGATGAAACCATCGCAGGCTTCCGAGCGTTGAACCCCGATCTGAATCTTTCTATTCACTTCAACGCCGTGGAGAACAATTCTCCCACCGCAACGGGAACCGAGTCCTATTGGTGCTACGGAAACAGCCGTCTGCTCAGCGACGTTGTGACCAAATCCTTTACCGAACAAACGGGATTCAAGTACCGCAAATCGGAACGGGGCTATTATAAGGTATCCCGCCTTTGCGAATTCCCCTCCGTTCTTTTGGAGACGGCGTTCATTTCCAATGCAAAGGATCTGGCGTGGTTTATGGATGATGCCAATATGGAAAAGGCAGCCACCGCCATCACAAACAGCCTGATGACCTACTTCCAAGAGCAAAACAACTGAAAAGAGTCGCTTATCCAAACGGATAAGCGACTCTTTTTATGATTTAATTCCGATTCCGTAGCATCCTTCCGCGAAATCGTTATAATTCAATTCCCATTCCGATGGCGTCCTCCACGGGCTTTTGGTAGAAGCGTTTACGGCGCCCGATTTCGGAAAATCCGCATTTTTGATATAGTCTGCGGGCAGCCGTGTTGGATTCCCGCACGTCCAGATAGGCAATTTTTGCCCCGTCTGATCTCAAATAATCCAGCAATTTCATTAGAAATTCCGATCCGATGCCCTTTCCCCGCAGGTCCTTACGCACTGAAAAGGATGTGATTTCTGCCTCATCCATAACGCGAAACAGTACACAGTGTCCCAGAATTTCCCGTTCGTTCTTCCAGATTAAAATGCGAAAGGTTTCGTTGATCTTTAGCTTGTGTAATTCTTCCTCCGAAAGAGGGAAGACGAAGGTCTGCTCTAATTCTGCGACAACCGAAAGGTCCGCCTTATCGGCAAGCTTCAATTCCATATAATTCTTCTCCAATGGTCTGTATCGCTTTATATATTTCCTTTGCACATTGTCGGTATGTCTCCTCCGAACCGCCAAAGGGATCTTGAATCCCGTCGTCGGTGAGGGGGAGTATTTTTTTGTTACCGAGCCGTTGCCGAAGAAGATATGCCTGGGCAGGGGTCATCGTGTAGATTCGCTCTGCTTCCTCCGCCATTTCCACGGTCAGCTGTCGAGCCTTATGCCGAGAGATGTCCACTCCGTATTCTGCGGCGACAAGCACGGACTTTTCATTGGCGCCGCCCTCATCGGCGGCAAGTCCCGCACTTTCTGCCGTATAATTCAGATTTCTGCGTTGAAACTCTGCATTCGCAAACCCCTCTGCCAAGGGGGATCTACAGGTGTTTCCCGTGCAGACGAATAAGATTTTTTTACTCATTTTGCATCAAACCAATTCTTTGCCGTTTTTGATTCTACCAAAAGAGGAACCTTCAGCGTTGCCGCCGATTCCATTTCTTCCTTTAGTAATGCTTCCGCCTTTTCAGCTTCTTCGTCGGGGGCTTCCAGGATCAGCTCGTCGTGGATCTGCAGGATCAAACGGGTCTTCATTCCCTCGTCTCTCAGCCTTCGGTCAATTTTGACCATAGCGTATTTGATCAGATCTGCCGCCGTTCCTTGAATGGGAGCGTTCATACATACCCGTTCTCCAAATGCCTTCAAATGTCCTCCCGCGTTCAGCTCGGGGACGTATCTGCGACGGTGGAATACCGTCTCTACATACCCGTGCTCCTTGCCGAAGGAAACGGTATCTTTCATAAAATCCCGAACGCCCGTGTAGGTTTCCAAATAGGATTCGATATACTGCCGTGCTTCTTTTCGGGAGACGTGCAGATCCTGTCCCAAGGAATAATCCCCGATGCCGTAAACAATGCCGAAATTGACCGCTTTTGCCCGTCTTCGAAGCTCAGGCGTGATCATTTCCATCGGCAGGTCAAAGACCTGGGACGCCGTAGACGTATGAATGTCTTCGTTGTCGATAAAGGCCTGCTGCATAGCCTTGTCGTCGGCAATATGGGATAGGATGCGAAGCTCGATCTGGGAGTAGTCCGCGTCTACCAGACAGTGCCCCTTCTCTGCGGAAAAGGCCTTGCGTAGCTGTCGACCAAGATCCGTGCGAATGGGGATGTTTTGCAGGTTCGGCTCTACACTACTGATCCGCCCCGTCTGGGTGACTGCTTGCATAAATACCGTGTGAATCCGTCCGTCGGCATCCACCTTTTCCGCAAGCCCGTCGGCATAGGTCGACTTTAACTTTGCTACCCGACGGCAATCAATGATCGCCTGTGCAATGGGGTGGTATTTGGTCAGCTTTTCCAAGGTGTCGTTGTCAGTGGAGTATCCCGTTTTTGTCTTTTTTCCTGCGGGGAGCAGAAGATCTGTGAACAGAACCTCGCTCAACTGTTTGGGAGAATAAATATTGAATTCTTTTCCTGCCAAGTCGTGGACCTGCTGTTCCAAGGAGGTCAGAATCTGTCCCAGCTCTTCGCTGAATCGTTCCAAAAATTCCTTGTCTGCTTTGAATCCCACGTCCTCCATTCGAGCAAGAACGGTGCAAAGGGGAAGTTCAATTTCGTAGTATAAAAATTCCGCCCCGTTTTCCTTGATTTCTTTTTCCAACGCTTCCTTCAGGCGGGGGAGAAGAGCTGCGAAATGCTCCGCCGTTGCGGTGATGCCAAGCTCTCGTTTGCAGATCACCTCGGGGGCCTTCGTCGCACGGGACGGGTCAAGGACGTAAAGAGCCAGCATCGTGTCAAATTCACAGCGTGCCTCGTATCCCAAATGCTCCATTCTGCGGATCAGCGGCTTTGCGTCGTGGGCAATAAAGGAGCGCCCCGACAACGCCTTCATCAGCTCGTCGGACAGGGGTGCCTGCAGAATTTGACTACCAATATATAAATACGCCGTTTGTTCCGCAACGAAGATCGCCGGAACCCCGTCGGGCAATTCCCCCTTCCACTCCGTGGTTTCGGGGGGCGCGAAGGTCGTTTTTGCAGGCGAGTCTACGGTCAAATGAAGCTTACTTGCCAGCTTTGCCAGCTGATAGCGGTTCAGTAATGCCGTAAGGGAATCCTTGTCCGTTGCTTTTATGGAAAGATCTCCGAAATCGATTTCCGATTCGGTGACGATGGTTCCCATTTTTTTGCTCAAATAAGCAGATTGGCGCCCATTCTCCATTTTTGTCTTCAGAGCGCCCTTCAGGTCCTCTATGTGGGCAAATACGTTATCCAGAGTTCCGTATTGATGCAGAAGGGTTAACGCTGTTTTTTCTCCCACACCCGCAACCCCGGGGATTCGGTCCGAGGAGTCTCCCATCAAGGCCTTCAGGTCAATCATCTGATCGGGAGACAGTCCGTATTTTTCCTGCAATGCCGCCGTGTTGTACAGCGTGTCTGCAGGGCCTCTCGGGGTCGTGGTTGCAAGGCGCACGATAACGCGGTCTGAAATCAACTGCAGTGTGTCTCGGTCTCCCGTGACGATAATGCAGTTTGTTCCTTCTGCGTCTCCGCGACGGCTTAAGATCCCGATAATATCGTCTGCTTCCAATCCCGCTTGTTCAAATCGGGCAATGCCCATCGCGTCCAGCAATTCCTTGACGATGGGGAATTGCTCTCGCAGCTCGTCGGGCATCGCTCTGCGGCCTGCCTTGTAATCGGCGTAGAGCTCGTGACGGTATGTCGGAGCCTTTACATCAAAGGCAACGCAGATCTCGTCGGGTCGGTCTTCTTCTATGTGCCGCAGAAGAATATTGAAAAATCCGTACACCGCATTGGTGTGAATCCCCTCGCTGTTGGTCAAAAGGGGAATCCCGTAAAAGGCGCGGTTCAGAATACTGTTTCCGTCCACAAGCATCCGTGTTTTCATAAAGAAGACCTTCCTTATTTCTTGATATCTATATTATACTCTATTTTTATAGAAAAAGCAAGTCCTTCGGATTATCGTTCGAAAAATCGACCTCTTTTGTTCAAGATTACCCCTTCCGTTTTTCTCTTTTTGGGGGAAATATGGGCACGTCATCCACCGTTTGCTCCTATAAGGGGATATTTTCGAACATATATCCGTAAGATTGACGATTTTTCTTATTTTTCGAACATTTATTTTGGATATGATGACGAAAACGTATGGATTTTTAGGATGTAATTTCTACATTGCCGTTATCAACGAATTTTGCAATGATACTTGACTTTTTCCCGAAAACACGCTATAATAATAGTACAGTGGATGAAAAGGGAGCAGATGGGATGAAAATCCCAAAAAACGCTCCCAAAAACCCAAAAGGGGAAAGGAGGACAACCTTATGGCATCGGCAACGCGGCTGTTTGGACGCTATGAAATGAATATCGACGCCAAGGGACGTCTGTTTTTCCCCGCAAAACAGAGGGAAAAGATCGAAGGAAGCATTCTTCACATCACCCGTGGCTTGGACGACTGTCTGTTCGCCTTTACCGACGCTCAATGGGATTCCTTCCTGGAAAAGATCGGAACCCTTCCCATTGCCAAGGCTCGCAGTATGGAGCGGTACTTCGTTGGCAACTCCAACGATGCGGAGATGGACGAGCAGGGGAGAATCAAGATTCCCGTCAAGCTTCGCGAAATTGCGGGGCTGGAAAAGGAAGTCACCATTGTCGGTCTTCGGGAGCGTCTTGAAATTTGGGATACCGCCCGCTGGAATGCAATGAACGACGAGCTTTCGGGAGACGATATTGCCGCAATGCTGGAGGATATGAACTTCTGATATGGAATTTAAGCATATCTCCATTATGGTTCCCGAAATTATCGAAGCCTTGAATATCAACCCCGACGGCGTTTATGCCGACGGCACCGCAGGTGGGGGAGGACATTCGTTGGCCATTGGATCGCTTCTTTCCGAGAAAGGAACGATGATCTGCAACGACCGTGACCCCGAAGCCTTGAAGGCTTGTCAAGAACGCCTGAAGGATCTGACCTGTAACCTCCGCTTGATCCGTGGCACCTTTTCCGACCTTGTAGAGAACTCCAACGTTCCCTTCGACGGAGTGCTTCTTGATTTGGGTGTTTCCTCGTATCAGCTGGACTGTCCCGAGCGGGGCTTTTCCTATATGCACGACGCCCCTCTTGATATGCGGATGAATCCTACCGACAGTCTTTCCGCAAAGCAGATTGTCAATCAATGGTCGGAGCAGGAACTGACCCGTATCTTCTTTGAATACGGGGAAGAACGTTATTCCCGCCGCATCGCTTCCGAAATCGTAGCGGCTCGGGCGAACAAACCCATCGAAACGACCTTTGAATTGGTAGATATTATAAAACGCGCCCTGCCTAAAGCGGCGCTGAAGGAAAAGCAACACCCCGCGAAACGGGTCTTTCAAGCCATTCGCATCGCCGTAAACGACGAGCTGGAGCAGATTCGCATCGCCCTTGATTCCATCGTGGAAAATATGAATGACAAGGGACGGATCGCAGTTCTGACCTTCCATAGTCTGGAGGACCGCATCGTAAAAACCGCCTTTGCCCGCTACGAGCGGCCTTGCACCTGCCCTCCCGAATTTCCCGTTTGCGTATGCGGAAAGAAATCCTTGGGCAAGGTTATTGTGAAAGGAATTTCCCCCTCTGCCGAAGAGATCTCGGGAAATCCCCGCTCTCGCAGCACGCGCTTACGGGTCTTTGAACGGCGAAAAGAAGAATAAAAAGCGATTTTCTTAACTTACATAAACACCAAACAAAACACAAACGTCAAAAACCTGCGCATCCAAACACACAACGCGCAACACAAAATCGAAAGGAGAAAACGAACTATGAAACATCCCTCCCTGAAACTCAATTTTGTAACCATTTTTCTCGTTGTCGGCATCGTCGTTCTTCTCCTGCTGACCGTGAACTGCAGCATTTCTCAGAATGAGAAAAATGCGGAGCTTCGTGCCCTGAACACCGAGCTTTCCGCCGCCGCCAACGAGGGAACCAAATTGCAGATCGAGATCGATCGACGCTCCGATTTCTTCTCTGTGGAGCAGTATGCGTCCGAGGAGCTCGGGATGCACAAATTGGAAAATTATCAGATCCAATATATTCAAAATCACGTTTCCGGTACTGCGGAGCTACTTCACAACGAGGAAAACGAGAATTTCTTCGGACAGGTTGCCAAAGCGTTCTCCGCCATCGGAGATTTCTTCGGAAATTAAGTTCTTTCCCTCTCTCTGCGGGAATATAATATTTTGTGCAACCACTCAGTTTTCGCGTGCTCCCGCGGATGAGAAAGGATCCCGTTATGAATATGCCTTCCAAAAACAGCCGAGTTATTCGTATCCTTTTCCCCGTTTTGTTCGGGGTAGTGTTTCTCGGTCTGGCGGGAAGGCTTTTTTATTTGCAGGTAATTCAGCACGATAAATACGAGAGTCTTGCCTTGGATCAGCAGACCTGGGAGATTACCGTAGATCCCGATCGCGGCTCGATTAAAGACGTCAACGGCGTGGATCTTGCGGTCAGTGCCACCGCTTATCAGGTGTTGATGGCTCCCTTGCAGCTCACCGACGAGCAGGACTGTAAGCAGGTCGCCGAATTTCTTTCGGAGACCCTGGCGTTAGATTACGAAACGGTCTACGCCCACACCCAAAAGAACAGCCAATACCTTGCCGTCAAGCGTCGTATTGAAAAGACAGAGGCAGATGCCGTCACCCAGTGGTTGAGCGAGCATACCGAATATAAAACGGCCCTTTGGATCAGTGCAGACACCAAGCGGTATTATCCTTATAAGAACCTCCTCTCCACCGTGGTCGGCTTTGTCGGCTCGGACAATCAAGGGCTGGAGGGGTTGGAATATTATTACGATTCCTACCTTGCGGGCACTCCCGGAAAGATCACCGCCGTACGTACGGCAAAGGGATCTGCAATGCCTTATGAATATGAATCCTACCAAGACGCCGTGGACGGATACGATCTGTATCTTACCACCGACGTTCAATTGCAATATATTTTGGAAAAATATATTTCCAACGCACGGGTAGAGCACAACGTTCAATCCCGTATTGCAGGCGTTATTATGAACGTGAAGACGGGGGCGGTCCTTGCGATGTCCTCCAAGCCCGACTATGATCTTAACGATCCCTTTATCATTACCGATGAAATGACCTTGGAAAAGCTGAAAAAAACTTACGAGGCGGGAAGCGATCAATACCGTTCCGCCTATACGGCAAAGCAGCTGGAATACCGCAAAAACAAGATCATCACCGAGCAGTACGACCCGGGCTCTACCTTTAAGATCTTTACGGCTGCAATGGCGCTGGAGGAAAACCTCGTTCCCCTTTCCGAGACCTTTACCTGCCGCAGCCTGATCGATATGGGAGCAATTACTTACCACTGTGCCAAAAACAAGGCCCACGGTGAGGAAACCTTTAAGGAGGCGATGGCGAATTCCTGCAACGTGGTTTTCGTTCAGGTTGCAGATCGCGTGGGTGTTGAGCGATTTTATCGTTATTTTACCCTGTTTGGCTTCCGTCAGAAGACGGGGGTAGGGTTACCCGGTGAGGTTTCGGGGATCTTCTTTGAAGAGGACTCTATGACCCGTTGGAATCTATATTCCTCTTCCTTCGGTCAGACCTTCCAGATCACTCCGATGCAGCTGATTACGGCCGTCGGCGCGATTGCCAACGGCGGAACGTATATGAAGCCCTACATTCTCGACCGAATCGTGGATCGGCAGGGGAACGTCATTCTTCGCAACGAGCCCGAAGCGGTCAGTCAGATCGTTTCCGAATCCACCTGCAGCACTCTGCGGGACTTCCTGGAATACACCGTTGCCAAGGGTAAGTCGGGTTACCTGAAGGGGTATCGCATCTGCGGAAAAACCGGCACCTCTCAAAAAATTGACGGCGGAGCGTACGGAGAGGATAAGGTTATTGCATCGTACGTTTGCTTTGCTCCCGCCGACGATCCCGAAATCGCGATTTTGGTTTTGGTCGACGAGCCGAATGCAAACGTAAACTTCGGTTCTTACATCGCGGCTCCTTTGGGGCGCGACATTATGGGCGAATGCTTGGAATACCTCAACATTGAACCCGATTACGCAGACGACGGCGCTGTGACCTCCGTATCCGTCCCCGAGGTTTCGGGAAAATCTGTCTCCGATGCCGCCGCTGCCATTGAAGAGGCTGGATTGATCGCGAAGATCATCGGCGACGGAGAAAAGGTATCCTCCCAGCTGCCTGTAGGGAATACGGTTTTGTACAGCGGAAACACCGTGCTTCTCTATACCGATTCTAATTCCGACGTCAAGCGGGATACCGTCGTTCCCGATCTGAAAGGGAAGACTGCCGCTGAATGTAACTCTCTGCTGCAGCAAGCAGGCTTAAACATCAAGGTGATCGGAGATAATCTCAACTACTCCACCACCGTTGCCGTCGGGCAAAGTATTGCAAAAGACACCGTCGTAAAAAAAGGAACGCTGATCACCGTCACCTTCCGGGGACAGAATCAGGGATAACGGGATTTTTTCGGACGTTGAAGATTTATTTCACGTTCGGAAAGGTCGATGATCTATGCAGCTGTCTCAATTGGCGTCTCGCGTGTTCTCCTGCGAACCCTACGGTTCTTTGGAGATTTCCTCTGTTACCGATGTCAGCTCCCGGGTTTCTGCGGGCGCGCTTTTCGTTGCGATTGCAGGGAGAAACACCGACGGACATCGCTTTGTGTCCCAAGCCGTAAGCAACGGAGCCTCGGCTGTCGTGGTTTCTTCTGAGGTTCCGCCTCTGTCCGTCCCCGTGTTTCGGGTTTCGGACACCCGCCGCGCCTTTGCCCTTCTTTGCGGCAATTTTTACAAAAATCCCGCAAAGGATTTAACTCTTGTGGGAATTACGGGTACCAACGGAAAAACCTCTACCGCCTATATGCTCGACCATTGTCTTCGCGCTTGCGGGATCAAAACGGGCCTGATCGGAACCGTCTGTACCGACGACGGAACGGGTGGCAGAGCCTCCTCTCTTACCACCCCTGACCCCTCAGTGCTGCACCGTATTTTTGATCAGACCAAGCGCCACGGATGCACCCACGTGGTGATGGAGGTTTCTTCCCAATCCCTGGATCAATCCCGAACGGCGGGAATTGAGTTCGAGCTTGGAATTTTTACCAACCTTACCGTGGATCACCTTGATTATCACGGTTCTATGCAAGCCTATCGGGATGCAAAGCTGAAGCTGTTTTCTCAATGCCGCAAGGGGCTTGTAAACGCAGATAGCGATTATGCGGCGCCCTTTCTTGCCTGTCCCAACGCCCGATCCTTTTCCGCATCTCACACCGCGGATTTTCGGGCACGTCGTGTTCATATGACGGGGGACGGCGTTTCTTATCTTGAATGCTCCCCCTCCGGACAGCGGGAGGTCTTTCTTCCCATCTGGGGGCGGTTCAGTATTTATAACTCCTTGGCGGCAATCGCCGCAGCGGAATGTCTCGGGCTGGATCCCGACGTGTGTGTCAAAGCCTTATCTACGTTTCCCGGTGTTCCCGGGCGGCTGGAGGCGGTACGCAGTGATCTGCCGTTCCGCATTTTTATTGATTATGCTCATACTCCCGACGGATTGGAAAACGTGCTCCGATCCCTGCGGGAAACGACCGTCGGAAGATTGATCGTGGTCTTCGGCTGCGGCGGAGACCGCGACCGAGGTAAGCGCCCCGAAATGGGACGCATCGCCACCCTCTTGGCGGATCTTGCCGTCATTACCTCCGACAACCCCCGTTCCGAAGATCCCCACGAGATCCTTCGGCAGATCGTCAGCGGCGTGCAGGGAACCTCTTATACCGTGCTTCCCGACCGCACCCAGGCCATCCGATATGCCGTAAAGACCGCAAGAAAGGGCGATACCGTACTCCTTGCGGGAAAGGGTCACGAAACGTGGCAGGTGTTCTCCCACGAGGTGATCCATTACGATGAACGGGAAATAGCACGGGAAATTCTCAAGGAAGAAGGATATTAAATGACCTTTCGTTTGTCCGAATTTGCTGAGATCGTCGGCGGAAAATGCCTGCGAGACGGCGAATTCTCCGATTTTTGTATCGACTCCCGGAAAGGAAAATCCGGCGATCTGTTCGTTTGCCTGAAGGGTGCCCGCGTGGACGGTCACGATTTCATCGGAAAAGCCGCAGAAAACGGCGTTTCCGCTCTTTTGATCGATCATCAGGTCGATTCTGACCTGCCTCGGGTTTTGGTTCCCGATACACTGAAGGCGTTGCAGGATTTCGCCGCTTGGTACCGCACCCGCCCCGACCTGAAGGTGGTTGCCGTCACGGGGAGCGTAGGGAAGACCACCACCAAAGAATTTATCTCCGCCGTTCTGTCCCAATCCGTTCCTACTTATAAAACCCAAGGGAATATGAACAGTGAAACGGGACTTCCCCTGACGCTTCTTCACGTCGAGCCCTCCCATAAAGCGGTAGTAACCGAAATGGGGATGTGCAATTTCGGGGAGATTTCCGAGCTTTCCCTCATCGCCCGTCCCGACGTCGGGGTTTTGACCAACATCGGGATGTGCCATATTGAATACCTCGGTTCCCAAGAGGGAATTTTGAAAGCAAAAATGGAGATCGTCGACGGAATGAGCGACGATGGAATTTTAGTGATCAACGGAGACGATCCCTTTCTTTCCACCGTCACCGAGACCAAACAGCGTCGCGTTACCTACGGATTAAATCATCCCGATTACGATTATTACGCCTACAACGTGGCGGTCCTCAGCGAAGGAGTCCGCTTTACCGCGAAAACGCCTCTCGGCGACCTGGACGTCGTTCTTGCAATCGACGGGATCCACAACGTGTACAACGCCTTGGCGGCCATCGCCGTCGGCGTGATCTTCGGAATGAGCCTTGCGGATATCGGAGAGGGCCTTCGTCGTATGGAGAAAGCCCCGATGCGCCAGAATATCCGTAAGGAAAACGGAATGACTCTGATCGAAGATTGCTATAACGCATCTCCCACCTCGATGAAGGCATCCATCGACGTTTTGAAGGGAAAAACGGGACGAAAAATCGCCGTGCTGGGCGATATGCTGGAGTTGGGTGAAAATTCTGAGGAGTACCACAAGCAGGTGGGAAATCTTTTGGAGGGCGTTTCGGTTTTGATCGCCTACGGTGATTTTGCCGAAGCCTATCTTGCGGGCGCCTCGGAAGCGGGCGTTTTACAGCGAATCCCTTGTCGTACCCCCGAAGAAGCCGCAGTAAATCTGAAGCTGGTTGCCCGTCAAGACGACGTGATTCTTTTCAAGGCAAGCCGCGGAATGCACGCGGAGCGAGTCATTGAATATTTCCTGAATGATAAAAAAGAGCAGGAGGATATCTGAAAATGCCTGATTACTTGTACGCCGTTCTCGGTTTTTTCTGTGCGCTGATCATCGGTCTGATCCTCATTCCCTTGCTGATCCCCGTACTGCGTCGCTTGAAGTTCGGTCAGCAGATTCTGGTGCAGGACGGTCCCTCTTGGCATAAGAAAAAGCAGGGAACACCCACGATGGGCGGGCTTGCATTTATCGTTTCTACCGCCGTCTCCTTCTTGCTTTTCGGCTTTCGGTTTTATCGGGAAGGGGAGACGCTGATCTCCGTGCAGGCCCCCTCGGTGGCAATGACGGTTTTGATCTTCTCGGTGCTGTTCTCGATGATCGGCTTTGCCGACGATATGACCAAGATCCGTCGGAAGCACAACGATGGGTTGACTGCCCTACAGAAGATTCTCTTCCAGGGAATCCTGTGTGTCGCATTTTTGCTTTACATAGGGATTCGCAACGGATTTTCCACCTCCCTTCTGATTCCCGTGTTCGGCGTTGTCTGGGATTTTTCCCTGCTTTATTACGTCATTGCAATTCTTCTCATCGTCGGCTTCGTTAACGCCGTGAACCTTACCGACGGCGTAGATGGGCTTTGCACCACCGTCACTCTGCCCGTTGCCGCATTTTTCTGCGTAACGGCAGCTCTAATCAAGCTTACCGACGTTTCTGTCCTTTCTGCCTGTCTGTTGGGCTCCTGCATCGCGTATCTGGTTTATAATTGGTATCCTTCCAAGATTATGATGGGAGATACGGGATCCTTCTTTTTGGGATCTATGGTCGTCGGACTTTCCTTTGCTCTTGATATGCCGTTGGTGATCCTGCTTGTGGGAATCGTTTATTTCTGTGAAGCACTCTCCGTGATGATTCAGGTCTTCTATTTCAAGATTACCCACGGAAAGCGTCTGTTCAAAATGACCCCCATTCACCATAGCTTCGAATTGAGCGGCTATTCCGAGCGTCAGATCTGCGGATTGTTCGGCGGATGCTCTCTTTTGGCTTGTGGGTTAGTCCTCATTTGGGTCTTTGCTTATTTTGCGTGATAATACTTATTTGACTTATTGAAAGGAGCTTTGGAATGAAAAAGGGAGCACTATCGTCTCGATCCCGTCGGTTGACAAGCGTAGACCTTCCGTTTCTCGTGGGCGTTCTGCTGCTTTTGGGAATCGGCCTTGCAACCCTCTATTCCGCGGGGTATGCCAAAGCTCTGCAGAAAACGGGAAACAGTTATTATTACATTACCCGTCAAGGCATTTACGCCGTTATGGGCTTGGTCGTGATGACCGTTGCCTCCTGGTTCCCGTATCGGTTCTATAAAAAGCTTTCTCCGTGGCTTTACGGGATCTGCGTTACCCTCCTCGGTGCGGTTTTGTTTTTGAGTAACGACAGCGAAAAACGGTGGCTTTATATTGGCCCCATTCAGTTTCAGCCCTCGGAATTTGCAAAAGTCGCCGTCATTCTTTTGTTGGCGGCATATCTTTCCAATCCCAAGCTTCGGATCCGAAATTTTTGGCGCGGAATCGTATTCCCGGGTGTGATCTTTGGAGTTTGTGCTTTTTTGGTAGGAATCGAGCCTCACCTTTCGGGCGCCATTCTCGTGGCCTCCATCGGTCTTATGATGATCATTGCCGCAGGTGCTAATATTCTTCAGATGGTCCCCATTGGGCTGGTTTGTATCATTGGCGGCGTGGCTCTTTATTTCAGCGAAGAATATATGCAGAAGCGGATCCAGTATTGGTTGCATCCCGAGCTGGACCCGACGGGAGACGGATATCAGGCCCTGCAATCTCTTTACGCCATTGGCTCGGGTGGACTTACGGGGCTTGGATACGGCAACAGCCGACAGAAATATCTCTATCTCCCCGAGCCGCAAAACGACTTCATTTTCTCGGTTTTCTGTGAGGAAATGGGTTGGATTGCCGCAATTTTGGTTTTGGGAATTTTCGCCTTCGTCATTGCCCGCGGATTTTATATCGCGGCAAAGGCTCCCGATAAATTTTCCTCCCTCATCGTGGTCGGGATCATTTCCCGTCTTGCGGTTCAGACGATCTTCAATATCGCCGTGGTTTCGGGGGCGTTCCCCGTTACGGGGATTTCTTTGCCCTTCTTCAGCTACGGAGGAACGGCATTGATCGTCTTACTGGGAGAGATGGGAATCGTGTTACAGATTTCAAGATTTGCAAGCCTGGAAAAGGATCCTCCCATCAAGGACGAGGAACGTGAAAATAACGGAACGAGAACGGTTCTCGCTTCGGAAAAGGGGCATCGTAAATGAAATTTCTTTTTGCTTGCGGAGGGACCTCGGGGCACATCAACCCCGCCCTTGCCATCGCAGGTGAGCTGCGTCGCCGCCACCCCGATGCAGAATTCCTCTTTATGGGAACGTCCGACCATTTGGAGGCGGATCTGGTTCCCCGTGCGGGCTTTGATTTTAAGACCATTAAGGTGTCGGGACTGAGGCGCAGTCTTTCTCCCGATGCGCTGAAACATAATATTTCCGCCGTTTCCAAGTATCTTTCCGCGCGGAGGAAGGTTCGCTGCGTTCTTCGGGAGTTTCGGCCCGACCTCGTCATCGGAACGGGCGGATACGTAAGTGCGCCCGTGGTTTCGGAGGCGACGCGGATGAAATGCCGTACGCTGATTCACGAGCAAAACGCCTTTGCAGGGGTTACGACGAAAATGCTCGCCCCAAAGGTCGATCGGGTGCTTCTCAGCTTTCCCTTGGCACGTCCTCTGAAATGCGACCCGAAAAAATGCACCGTCATTGGGAATCCCGTCAAGGAGGATTTCCTCAATATTACCAAGCAGCAAGCCCGTCAACAGTTGGGAATTCCTGCCGAGGAGTCCTACGTTCTTTCCTACGGCGGAAGCCTCGGTGCACGTCGCATCAACGACGTGTTTATCGATCTTGCCCGCCTCGCAGCCTGTGAACACGCAATGACACTGTACCACGGCGCTGCAAGGGATTATTCCTACGTTTGCGACGCGCTGAAGGATGTCCTTTCATCTACCGATCGGATTCAGGTTCGGGAATATATTTACGATATGCCTCTGCGTATGGCGGCGGCAGATTTAGTAATTGCCCGTTCGGGTGCGATGACGCTGACCGAGCTTGCCGCATTGGGAAAGCCTTCGATCCTGATCCCCTCTCCCAACGTAACGGAAAATCATCAATTTTTCAATGCAAAGACCTATTCCGATGCAGGTGCTGCAATCCTTTTGGAGGAATCGGAGCTGACAGGGGAGGAGCTATACGCTACCCTCTGCGATCTGGTTTTTGATCGCGGCCGTCTTTGTGATATGGAACGGGCCGCCCGCACCCTTGCTCATCCGATGGCAACCGCCCGCATTTGCGACGAGGCGGAAGCGCTGCTAAAGTAATTTTCACCTTTTTATTTTAACGGCATAGTATGGAATGAATTCCGAAAAAAGGGGTACATATTATGCCGAAATTCCGAATTGAGGGGGGAAATTCCCTCTGCGGAGTTATTGATATTCAAGGTGCGAAAAACAGCATTTTACCCATTATGGCGGCAACCCTGACCGCCGACGGGGAATGTGTCATCGAAAACTGTCCCAATATTAGCGATACCCATACCGCTTTGGAAATTCTAAAGACCTTGGGTGCTCAGGTCAAGCATCGGGGGAACACCGTTTGGGTGGATTGCCGAAACGTGATCGACTACGAGATCCCTGACGCATTGATGCGAAAGATGCGTTCTTCCGTCATATTTCTGGGAGCTCTGCTGTCCAGACACGGGAAAGCGGTCATTTCTTTCCCCGGAGGATGCGAGCTGGGTCCTCGCCCCATTGATTTGCATCTTTCTGCCTTGGAGAAAATGGGCGTAATCATTCACGAGGAGTTCGGAAACCTGTTTTGCGAGGGAGAAACTCTTCGCGGTTGTGAGATCCCTCTCGCCTTCCCCAGCGTAGGTGCCACGGAAAATATTATGCTTGCCGCCGTTCGTGCAAAAGGAACCACCGTCATTACTAACGCGGCAAAGGAGCCCGAAATCGAGGATCTTCAATGTTTTCTCAACGAAATGGGCGCCTCGGTTCAAGGTGCGGGCACAAGCACCGTCGTAATTCACGGCGTCGATTCGCTGTCGGGCTGTCACCACCGCGTGATTCCCGATCGGATCGTTACCGCCACCTACCTTTGTGCCGTTGCCGCAACCCGTGGAAACGCACTGTTACGCAACACCTGCCCCCGCCACAATGCTGCCCTGCTTTCTGCCCTTCGGCAATCGGGATGCGACGTGGAGGAGCGAGGCGATCTTCTTCGTATTTCTTGTGATTCTCTCAAGTCCGCACGGCGGATCCGTACGATGCCTTACCCCGGCTTTCCCACCGATGCGCAAGCACCCTTTATGGGCCTGATGTGTGTGGCAAAGGGAAGCACGGTATTTGTGGAAACCATCTTCGAGAACCGTTATAAGCACATCGCTGAGCTTCAGCGTATGGGGGCCAACATTACTCCCGAGGGCCGCGTTGCCGTGGTGGAGGGGGTAAAGCGTCTGAAAGGGGCTCCCGTTCAGGCAACCGACCTTCGGGGAGGTGCGGCTCTTATGATCGCTGCCCTTGCCGCCGACGGCGTTACCGAAATTTCCGATATCTATCACATTGACCGTGGGTATGAGCGTCCCGAATTCGTGTTGTCGCAGCTGGGAGCAAATATTCAGCGGATCTGACCCCCGTCCTTCGGGGGAGAAAGGACAAGCCTGTGAAAAGCGAAATGGAAAAACTGCGGGAAAAGCAGCAACGCCGCCGTCGCAAGCGCACGCTGCAGATTTTGGCAGTTTCCCCTCTGATTGCATTGGTCTTCGTTGGGGCACTTTCTCTGTTGACCCGAATCAATACCGTCGTTGTTTATAATCCTACCGTGTATTCTTCCGTGGAGATCTCCGATCGGTTTTCCTTCTCCGTGGGGGACAGCCTGTTTACGGTTCATCGGGACAAGCTGGCAGAGGAGATCTGTACCTCCTGTCCCTACGTCAAATCCGCCGACGTCAAATATCGATTCCCCAGCGATCTTCAGATTGATCTCGTTCCCGCCGTTGCAACCTACGCGGTGCGAACCGAAACGGAAGTCCTCCTGGTTGACCGCGATTTCAAGGTTTTGGAGGTGTTGGACCGCCTCCCCGAGGGCATCGTTGCCGTGGATGGTATGGAGATTTTATCTTATACGGTGGGCTACCCCTTGGATGAAAACGAAAACATTCAGGTTTCGATTCTTCGGGATCTTTTTTCCGAATTGGAAAAGCGCGATTTGCACCACCGAACCTCGAAAATTGACCTCTCAAAAAAGTATAACATCTCCCTGCAAATGTATGATGTGATTACCGTCTTTCTCGGTAATTCCGAGAATTTTGACTCTAAGATGAACAAGCTGGTCAAGATCCTTGACGACAACGACGTCACCGTCCCCGCGGAAATTCGTGTTCGGAATCCTGAGGAGGGCCGCTATTCCCGTCTTGATCCCGCGAGCACGGATTCTTCGATTCAAGAGTGAGATTCTCTCAAAATCGACAAAAACAGCGATAATTCTTAAAATGTTCAGAATAATATCAAAAAAAAGACACTTTCTTAACTTTTCTTTTGTGTAAATATGTGATATAATAAGATATAAATAGACACGCAAAGCATTACGGAACAGAAAATGAACAATCGAAAGGAAGTAATGGGATATGGCTTTCAGAAGCATTGAGGAACCCGAAGCATTGGTATCCATCAAGGTCATCGGTGTCGGCGGAGGCGGCGGAAACGCAGTCAACCGTATGATTCAGGATGACGTTAAGAGCGTCGACTTTGTCGCCGCGAACACGGACGCACAGGATCTGGAAGATTCTTTGGCGCCCAACAAAATTCTTCTTGGTCAGAAAGTGACCAACGGCCGCGGTGCGGGTGCAAACCCCGAAGTGGGCCGCCGCGCTGCTGATGACAGCCGTGAACAAATTTCCGAATCCCTGAAGGGCGGCGAAATGGTCTTTATCACCGCAGGTATGGGCGGCGGTACGGGAACGGGTGCTGCTCCCCTGGTTGCAGAAATTGCCAAGGAAATGGGCCTTTTGACCGTTGCCGTGGTTACCAAGCCTTTCGGTTTCGAAGGAAATCTGAAAATGAAGCGCGCCGAAAAGGGTATCGAGGATCTTCGCAGTCACGTTGACTCCCTCATCATCATCCCCAACGAGCGCCTTAAATACGTTGCAGACGACCGCATCTCCCTGGTCAACGCCTTCGCTATGGCAGACAGCGTTCTCAAGCAGGGTGTTCAGTCTATCTCCGACCTGATTCAAGGTCGCGGAATTTTGAATCTGGACTTTGCCGACGTTTGTGCCATTATGAAGGACGCAGGCTACGCTCATATGTGCGTTGCCAACGCGAAGGGCAAGGATAAGGCAGAAGAAGCCGCACGAAAAGCCATTGTTTCTCCCTTGCTGGAAACTTCCGTATCCGGTGCAAAGGGTATCATTATCAACTTTACTGCGGATCCCGAGGTCGCGTTGGACGATATTTACCGTGCTGCGGATATCATCCGCGAGGAAGCCGATCCCGATGCCAACATCATCTGGGGTGTGGAATTGGACGATCAGCTGGAAGACGAGCTTCGCATCACCATCATCGCTACGGGCTTTGACGAGCCTCAGAATGCAGCCCTTCCCAAGGCTACCAAGAATTTTTCCAGCTCCGGCTACTCCTTTAAGGCATACGATGCGGTAACCAAGCCCGTCGCTCCCGTAGAGCCCGTGGAAAAAGCTCCCGTTGTGGATACCGCCGCCCTTCTGGAAGATTTGACTTCTCCCGTTGCAACCCCCGTTGCCGATCCCGCTGCAGAAGATTCCGATGAAGACTTTATGAAGCTTCTCAACGAGATTACCAAAGGAAAATAATTCTGAACACAAAACGGTGCAGCCAAATCGGCTGCACCGTTTTTATGAAAGAGACCGATGGCCCCCCTCATCGGTCTCTTTTTTTGCTATTTTTTATGAATAAGTCCGACGGAACTTCCCGTCGGACCTTTTTCGTTATTGGATAAATCCACCGCACAGGATGCATCCCTCTCGGTCGTAAAATACTGCAGACTGCCCCGGGGTTGCCGCTCGTTGGGGTGATTCAAACACTGCATAGAGAAGACCGTCCTTTATCGTGACGGTACAAGGTGCCGTTTTTGCGGAAAAACGGATTTTTGCCTCCGCTGTAAACTCGTTGCAGCCGGGCTCCAAACCTTGAAATACGGGGGAATTTACGCGGATGACCGTGGAGTTGACCACATCGGTTCTCGAAAGCACCACCCGATTGCGTTCCCGGTCCAATTCGGACACGTAGACGGGTGTTCCCAGGGCAATGCCCAGATTCTTCCGCTGGCCCACCGTGTAACGGATCAATCCCTTGTGGGTTCCAACGGCACGGTCTTCGTCCTTTAACCAAAAATCCCCTTCGGGGAAGGCTCCCAGACGCCGTTCAATGTAATCCACGTAGGATTCGTTTTTAATAAAGCAGATATCCTGACTGTCAGGCTTTTCAAAAACGGGTAGGCACAACTCCTGTGCAAGTCTGCGGTTATCTTCTTTTCTTGTGTTGGCAAGAGGAAAGAGGATGCGCGACAGCTGATTCTGCTCCAATCGGTACAGCATATAGGATTGATCCTTGTCCCGTACGGTCTTCACGCAATATCGTCCCGAGGCTTGGTTCCGCGTAATTTGTGCGTAATGTCCCGTAGCAACGTGAAGAATTCCAAGTTCATCCGCTCGATCGCAAAGAGCCTTGAATTTCACGGCAGGATTGCATACGATACAGGGATTTGGGGTGCGTGCGTGTGCGTAATTTTCCAAAAAGTCGGCAACAACGATTCCGTCAAAGCGGGTGCGAAGATCTGCCGTCTGCAGGTCGATGTTCAAATGGGCGGCGACCTTTTTTGCATCTTCCAAGCCCGACGCATCGGTATCGTGCATAATGCAGTAAAGCCCGATGACGTCATATCCCTCTCGTTGCAAAAGGGCGGCGGTTAACGCACTGTCAACACCGCCGCTCAATCCGACTAAAACCGTCTTTCTCATTCTCCGCAATGGTCACAGCAGCTGCAGGACCCCTCACAATGAGGTTCCTTGATGCCGTAATCCGCAGGGTTTTCACCCTTTTTGATCAAATAATCGGAGATTGCGGCCTGCACCGCTTCTTCCGCCAATACGGAGCAATGAATTTTCACAGGGGGAAGTCCGTCCAACGCCTCAATGACGGCCTTATTCGTCATTTGCAGCGCTTCTTTGATGGATTTTCCTTTGATCAGCTCCGTCGCCATAGAAGAGGTTGCAACGGCAGCCCCGCATCCAAAGGTTTTGAATTTGACGTCGGTGATAATATCGTGATCTACCTTCAGATAGATCTTCATAATGTCCCCGCATTTGGGGTTTCCCACCTCACCTACGCCGTCCGCACCGAGAATCTCTCCTACGTTGCGAGGATTGGTGAAATGGTCCATAACCTTTGCACTGTAAATCATATTGGATTCCTTTCGGGTCAAATATCGTTTTTCATTGCTTCTTCCCACAGGGGAGACATCTCCCGCAGCCGTTGGGCAATTTTGGGGAAGACATCGAGAATATAGTCAATTTCCTCCACCGTATTTTCTGCGCAGAAGCTGAACCGCACCGAGCCGTGGGCGATCTCGTGAGGAAGACCAATGGCTAAAAGCACGTGGGACGGGTCTAAATCTCCCGAAGCACAAGCAGAGCCCGAGGTTGCGCAGATGCCGTTCATATCCAACAGCAAAAGCATCGATTCTCCTTCGATGTGCTTCACCGAAACGTTGACCGTTCCGGGCAGACGGTGATGGGAGGGAGTATTGATTTTGCATTGGGGAATGTTTTTCAGAATTCCGTCAATCAGGCGATCTCGCAGGGCGGAAACGTATTCCATATCCCGTTCCAGCGACGAGGTGGCCTTTTCGATGGCCGCTCCCAAGCCCAAAATTCCCGCAATATTTTCGGTTCCGGGACGGCGTCCCCGTTCCTGCCCACCTCCGTTTAACAGGTTGTCGGGCAACACGCCTCTGCGGACGTACAACGCACCGACTCCCTTGGGGGCGTGGAATTTATGCCCCGATAGGCTTAAAAGGTCAACACCCATTTTCTGTACGTCTACGGGGATGTGTCCCACTGCCTGAACGGCGTCGGTATGCATAAAAATGCCGTTTTCCTTTGCCGTCTTTGCTATTTCTTCAATGGGCTGAATCGATCCGATCTCGTTGTTCGCCGTCATCACCGTAATCAACACGGTGTCGGGACGAATGGCTTCCTTTACCTGCTGTGCCGTAACGAATCCTTCTTCGTTTACGGGCAGGTATGTGACCTCAAAGCCTTCCTTTTCCAATGCCTTAAGACATTCAAAAACCGCGTGATGCTCGATGTTGGTGGTGATGATATGCTTTCCCTTTTTTGCAGCGTAATGCTTTACAATCCCCCGAATCGCCCAGTTATCGGACTCGGTTCCGCAGGAGGTAAAGTAAACCTCGGCGGGACGGCAGTTGATGGCCTTTGCTACCTGCTCACGGGCCTTGTTTACCGCCTCCTTGGCTTCTCTTCCCTTGGAATAGATGGTGCTGGGGTTTCCGTACAGTTCCCCAAAGGCGGGCATCATTGCCTTGACGACGTCGGGGTCGATACGGGTCGTTGCTGCATTGTCGGCGTATACGAACATGGTTTTAAGCCTTTCCGAAATTAAAGAATGATTTCTCCCTCAACAACGCCCTTCATTGCGGCGGCGTTGGCTTCATCGGTGTCGATGTGCATCGCGGGAGCATAGGTGGGATTTACACGGCAGATTACGTCACCGAAGATCAGAGAACGGCCGTCGGTTTCCACCTTGACGGAAACGATCTGCTTGTCTTCTACGCCGAACTCGGCGGCGACCTCGGGGGTCAGGTGAATGTGGCGCTTTGCTACGATAACGCCCTCGCTCAGCTCTACCTCTCCGCAGGGACCGATAACGGTGCAGGGTGCAGAGCCTGCGATGTCTCCGGATTCCCGAATGGGAGCAACTAAGCCCAGGGTGCGCGCATCGGTAAAGGAAACCTCAACCTGCGTGTCTTTACGTTCGGGACCGAGGATCGACATTTTCAGCTCGCCCTTGGGGCCGCGAACCGTGACCTTTTCCTCGCAGGCGAATTGGCCGGGCTGGGAAAGATCCTTTTTATTGGTCAGCTTATGATCTGCCCCGAACAGCACGGCCAGATCGGCAGCAGAAACGTGGATATGTCTTGCGGAGGTTTCAACGATAACTTTTTTCATAATAAGTACGTCCTTTCGTATATCGTAATAATTATTGTTACATTCCAACATATTATTATAACGGTTTATTCTGAAGAAATATAGATTATTTTGTGAAAATTTTGTGATATATCACAAAATGCCCAACATTTCCTTCAGTTGCGCCTCATCGATTACGGGAATTCCCAACGCTTGCGCCTTGGTCAGCTTTGATCCGGCATCCTCTCCCGCAACGACGTAGGCGGTCTTTTTGGATACTGAGCCTGCAACCTTGCCCCCTTCTTTTTCGATCAATTGAGCCGCCTCGTCCCTTTTGTAGGTGGGTAGCGTTCCCGTCAAAACGAAGGTGAGTCCCTCAAGGCGCGTTCCCGTTTCCTCGTTCGTATCCTCAAAATTCAACCCGGCTTGACGCAAATGCTCAATATATTGAAGATTTTTCGGATTGCCGAAGTATTCCCGAATGTAGCGGGCGGTGATGGGTCCCACGTCTTCGGTAACGCACAGCTCTTCCTCCGTCGCTTTTGCAAAATTGTCCAGTGTACGGAATTTTTTTGCCAAAACCTTGCTTGCCTTTTGTCCTACCTGACGAATGCCCAAGGCGTAGATCAAGCGATCCAATCCGCGGCTCCGACTTTCTTGAATTGACCGAAGCAGATTTTCCGCCGATTTTTCACCGAAACGCTCCATCCGGGCAATCACGTCCCGATCCAGACGGTAAAGATCCGCCGCCGACGTGATCAAGCCCTTCTCTACAAAGGTTTCTACGATCGACGCACCCATCCCGTCCACGTCCATCGCATCGCGGGAGACGAAATGAACGATGTTTTTCGTCAATTGTGCGGGACATTCGCTGTTGTCGCAACGGGTTACGGGACCTTCTGTCACCACGGTGCTTCCGCAAACGGGACAGACGGAGGGCATCTGAAATTCCACGGTACCCGACGGCCGTTTTTCCGCGATGCGGCGCACGATTTCAGGGATAATATCGCCCGCTTTGCGAACCACGACCGTATCTCCGATGCGGATGTCCTTTTCCGCAATCAGATCCTTGTTGTGCAGCGTTGCCTTTTCCACAGTCGATCCTGCAATCAGCACGGGATCAAAAACCGCCAAAGGCGTCAAAACCCCCGTCCGCCCCACGTTAATGCGAATCTCTCGCAATACCGTCTCCTTTTCTTCGGGCGGGTATTTGAATGCAATGGCCCACTTGGGGAACTTGGACGTTGATCCAATGGCATTGCGCATCGACAGATCGTCCACCTTGATCACTGCCCCGTCAATATCAAAGGGAAGGGAAGACCGCAAGGCTCCCAACGCTATAATTTCGTTCCATACTCCGTCGATGGTGGTGAAAGCTTCGCGCTTCGGGCTTACGGGAAATCCGTATTCCTTCAACGCCTCCAGGGTTTCGGTGTGAGAAGAAAATTCCCGACCCTCGCACAGCTGCAGATTAAAGATGAAAACGCTCAGATTTCGCGTCGCCGTCACCTTGCTGTCCAACTGTCTCAAGGATCCCGCCGCTGCATTTCGCGGATTTGCAAACAATGCCTCGCCGTTCTCCTCCCGTCGGGCGTTCAGATCGGCAAATGACTTTTTCGGCATATAAACCTCTCCGCGCACGATCAACCGACGGGGCGCGTTCCGAATGGATAAGGGGAGAGCTTTTATGGTTTTCAAATTTTCGGAAATATCCTCTCCCGTGACGCCGTCTCCCCGCGTTGCTCCGCGAACGAAAACTCCTTCCACGTATTCCGCTTCCACCGAAAGACCGTCGATTTTCAATTCCACCACGTAGCGTGCATTAGGGAATTGCCCCTTGATCCGCCGATCAAATTCTCGGATCTCTTCTTCGGAAAAGGCATCCTGCAGGCTCTCCATCGGAACCTCGTGACGTACTGATTGAAATTGCTCCAGCACGGCGCCGCCTACCCTTTGGGTTGGCGAATCGGAGCGGCGGAACCGAGGATACCGATCCTCAAGTTCTTTCAGTTCCCGCAGAAGCATATCGTATTCATAGTCGCTCACTACGGGATCGTCTTCCACGTAGTATTTTTTTGAATAATAGTTCAAAAGGTCGGTCAGCTCGTGGATTTTGGTTTGCATAACACTCTCCCTCTGCGGTGTTTCTCCGTAGGTTTTCTTCTATTATAACCCAATCATGTGTTTTTTGTGTGAAAAATCGGAAATATTTTGTAAATTTTCTTCATATCTCTTGAAAAAAAGGGAAAAATATGTTATACTGCATTGGAATATTATAAAAATACAATTTCTTACGAACCAAATCGGTCTCGAAGAGAAGAAAGGTGACTATTATGACCAACAACAAAGCGGTCCTTCAATGGATCGACGAAGTGAAGGCTCTCGTAAATCCTGACAGCGTTGTCTGGATTGACGGCAGCAAAGAGCAGACCGAGGCCCTCCGTGCCGAAGCCTGCGCTACGGGAGAATTGACCAAGCTGGATCAGGAAAAGCTTCCCAACTGTTACCTTCACCGCACGGCCGTCAACGACGTTGCCCGCGTGGAAAACCGTACGTTCATCTGCACCTCCAAAAAAGAAGATGCAGGCGCTACCAACAACTGGTGCGATCCTCAGGAAATGTACGCGAAGCTGAACGCTCTTTATAAGGATTCCTACAAAGGAAGAACGATGTACGTGATTCCCTATTCTATGTCCGTCGTCGGCTCCCCCTTTGCCAAGATCGGGATTGAACTGACCGACTCCATTTACGTCGTTCTGAATATGCTCATTATGACCCGTGCAGGGAAAGAGGTTATCGACGCTCTCGGTGATTCTCCTGACTTTATCAAGGGTCTGCACGCCCGTAAGGACATTGACGAAGAAAACCGTTATATCGTCCACTTCCCCGAAGACAACACCATTATGTCCGTGAACTCGGGCTACGGCGGAAACGTTCTTCTCGGTAAAAAGTGCTT
>JAGAOB010000087.1 GCA_017623895.1 Clostridia bacterium | reverse complement strand
GATCATATCATTGACTCCGCATATGACCCGATCTACGGCGCAAGACCGCTGAAGAGATTCATTCAGTCCAAGATCGAAACGCTTCTTGCCCGTGAGATCATTGGGGGTGAGATTGAACCTGACAGTGTGATTTATATTGACTTTGACGGTTCAAATCTGACGATCCAATAACAAACAGAGGCTCGCCAAAACAGGTGAGCCTCCATTTTTATTTGTAACTGTACGGCGACAAGTACGGCGTCATGAGCGAAGTGGTCAAGCAGGTATTCGCTCGGCAGAATGAGTTCGTTGCGGATCCCTTACAGAAAAGCAGAAGGAAACGCTGGAGAAATTCGAGGATTCGATCGTACTTACTACTTACATACAAAACTAAGAAAGGAGTACCATCGAAATGGTAAATATTCAAAACGCTGATAATTTTAACGAAAAAGAATTTATTGATCAGGTCGAATGTCCCTATCCCGAACCGTATGCTCTCACGAATAACGGGCTCTTTATTTACGAGCAGACAAACAAAGGAGAAGAGTATCGGTTCATCAGCAATTTTCTGCCGATCATTGACACGGTCATTGAATATGACAATGGAAAGACGGTGGAAAAGAATTACCTTGTCAAAGGATTTATGCATGACGGAAGAGAACTTCCCATCGTAACCGTTGACTCTTCTGAGCTTTTGACTCTGAACCGGGTCGTCAGCAAATGGGATGCGTCCTGCATCATCGGAACGCAGTACAACGCAAAGGAAAGGCTACGGTTTGCCTTACAAACCACTACGGAAAATGCCAAGCGGCGCTTGCAATGCCGCGAGAAGATCGGGAGCAAGGTTCATGCAAGAGTGGCAGACACCGTGGCGTGCTTTCGCATCGGGTTCAACTACTGTATTCGATTTCTTCCTTCTGCTTTCCGACGGTAGACCTTGAGATCTACCGTGAGGAATTCGAAAAAATCATTCTCAAATTAGCATAAGAACAAGGAATTTATACCGAGCAAGCCTTCAAGCAGGTGATGAAATTTTGCGAGGGACAGAACGTAAATTTTACGGTCTCGTCCCGAGCACTCTCCAAGGCTCTTGCCGAGGAAGGCATCATCCAAGTCAAAAACGGTCAGAACACATACACCAAGCGGTACGGAGATAACTAACCAAAACGAAGACGGCACAGCAGACCTAAAACAGGTTTGCTGTGCCGTCTTTTTTTGCGTTTATATGGCTTATGAATACGGAACTGATGTTTGGAGATGGATCATGGAAAGCAAATAGCCGACTACTATAGGCTATTTTTTGATTGTAGATGATTGAAAAAGTCATAAAAAAGTGGTATAATTATCGTATCAAACACTTAAGGAGGTATCCCGTGGGAATACGAGCGTTTCTTCATAAAATAAAAATGGGCTTTGTACGTGCAGGGGAGTCCTCCATTCCGTATGTCAACGAGGCGAAGCGATACGGGAATTACGGTGAGGATGAATTTACATATAGGCTCCATAGAGAACTTCCTTCGTGTAAAATCAAAAGAAATGTTGTCATTTCCACGCTGGACGGTAATGCTGAAATAGATTGCTTGGTACTCCATAACAATAAGCTCTTTGCCATAGAGGTCAAGCGTTGGAAAGGATGTCTGACCGAACGAGATGATGGCTTTTTACAAGAAAAAACGGACAGGTGGACGGACGAAACACATACAAAGCTTCTGAAATCGCCCTTCAAACAGCTTGGCAGAGCTATATATCTCTTAAGAAAGCAAGTCCCCATCAAAGCGTGGGTGAATGCCGTTGTTTTCTTCGAGGACGATGAACTTGAATCGGTTTCTGCTTTTTCAGATAATATTTGGTTCGACCGCTACCAAGACCTCGTAGATTATATCAGCAATGATGGAAAGGTTTCGTTCGGAACTGGAGCAAAGGACTTTTTTGATAAATGTGTTCCTGCCGATTACCTATATGCTAATGCTTGGGGAAAGTCCTTGCATTGTATTATAAACCGCGCTACATTGAGGTTTGAATCACCACAAGGCAATATTTATTCTGACAATATTGCTTCCATTCGAATCTCCCATCATTGGTCTTCTGACGATTTGTATATTACTATGGTGGATGGTTTTACAACAACAATAACTCTTGAAAATGCAAAAATCCAAGTTAGTGACAACGGTCGCACAAGTACCTACGCCTTATGCAAATTGGATTATATTGAGTTGGGTAGAATACTAAGCCAATAGGAATCATCGATAAAAACACTCCGAATTATACAAACGAAGAAAATTTCTAAAAATTTTTTAAAAGCAAGTCCCGAAAATCCTTATGTAACAAGGATTTTCGGGACTTTTAATTCGTCTAAAAATTGCGAGAAAAATTCGAGAAATTAAGCCCAACCCACCCAAATTAGGGAAAAGGAAAAAAAGAAAAACCTCGAAAACGTAGTGTTTTCAAGGCTTTTGGCGGAAGGAGTGGGATTCTGAACCCAAAGCGGACGTCGTAAGCGCTTTCCCATTCTTCTCATTTCCGTCCGCTTCAGCAAATCTTCGATTCGCGGGGTTCTTCATCATTTTCTTTGCGTAAAAAACAAGACACGCTATATGCGTGTCTTGTTTTTTACGGAAGGAGTGGGATTCGAACCCACGTGGGCGTGAACCCAAACGGTTTTCAAGAAGTCTACCAAAGAATACCGTTTCAGCTCAGTTCGGTGCAGTTCAGGCTAAAACAATTCCGGAAAATCCTTATTTTACAAGGCTTTTCGGGACTGTTTGGAACCGATATGAATTAAAACGAATTGATCGGAATCGATACAGACCCCTCGTTTTTTGGGGAATTTTTTGCACTTTGGAGAGAATTTGGAGAGAATTCGCGAGAGAAGAGTTGCAACTGCAGTACATCGAG
>JAGAOB010000086.1 GCA_017623895.1 Clostridia bacterium | reverse complement strand
GGTGATATCGGTTGCTATTCTCTTGATATGGTGCTGAACGCTATCGGCTATCCCAAGCCTCTGACGGTCAGCGGCTATAAGTCCGCTTATTTCGGGACCCGTCCCGACTATTATCCGGACCATCCTGAATACGCAGAGAAATTTTGCGTAGATGATTTTGCTGCAGCTTTCGTGCGTCTGGAGGGAGATATTATTCTCGACTTCCGTATTGCGTGGGCAATGAATCTTGACACTCCCGGTGATACCATCATTATGGGAACCGAGGGCGGCCTCCGCATCCCCTCCACCGAGTGTTGGAACGGCACTGTCGGCGGGGAGATGACGTTGTACCGTGAGGTGGCAGGTCTTCAGACCGAGACAAAGATTCCTGTTGTCAAAACCAAAGGTAATCTGTCTGATCTGAAGATCCGTACTTTCCTTGACGCTTGTAAGTTTGGTACCGCTGCTCCCGTTCCTTCCTCTGAGATTCTGTACAATCAAATCATCATTGACGGGATTGCGAAATCCGCAACCCTTGGCCGCGAGATCACCATCGAGATTCCGGAGATATAAGTATGAAGCCGTTTCAGATTGGCATCCAGCTTTACAGTGTAAGAGATGATCTAGCCGCCGACTTTGAGGGTACTCTGCGTGCCGTCAAGGGTATGGGCTATGACTATGTGGAATTTGCGGGATATTACGGCGGAAAGAGCGGTGAGGAACTGAAGGCACTGCTGGACGAAATTGGGCTGAAATCAATTTCGGTTCATCAAGGCATTGCAACGTTTCTGAACGACGGGCAAGCTTCCTTCGATTTTTTCAAAGCCTACGGTGTCGAGTACATCGTTATCCCGTGGTTTGACAAGAATAAGTTGGTTGGTACATCCGCTTGGGAGGGTACTAAGGCCTCCTTCCTGAAGGTCGCAAAGCAAGCACATAAAAACGGTATGAAGGTTCTCTATCATAACCACGATTTTGAATTCGAAAAAGTCGGCGACCGTTATATCTACGACATTATGTTTGAGGAACTGAAGGGCTACGTCGACCCCCAGCCCGACACTTGCTGGCTCAATTACGGAGGTGTCAATCCCGCAGAGTATATCCGCAAATATGGCGATCGCATCAATATAGTTCATCTCAAGGATTTCGTCTGCACCAAGCTGGCCGCAGGCCCCGTCTATGAGCTGATCGGTCAAAACAGAAACTCTGTTGACAAGGGTTCTCAAGAGGATACCGGCTTCCGCTTGGTTCCTCTCGGACAGGGGCGCAACGATTTTGCTGCCATTCTTGATGCCTGCGACGCGATCGATGTCGACCTTGTCATCGTGGAGCAGGACAATTTCATCGGCATGACTCCTATGGAGGGGATGAAGGCAAGCAGAACCTACTTGAAGGACACCTTCAATCTTTAATTCCACGGAGCAGAGGCGGTGATGCGGGAAGATCCTTCTATGTAATTTAGGGGCCGAATACGGTTCCCGCTGTGCAATGCAAGAGGGAGAGCTTTTTCGTGCTCCTGAGTTTTCTCTTTCGTCCTTGGAGGCGTACGGAATCAATGTAAGAAAAATTGTGGCGAATACACCGTTGAAGTACGTTAACGGAAACGATTCCGTTCCCTATTTCGGTATGGTGTTGCTTCGGGAGGACCCATCGTGCTTCACATAAAAATATATCAGAATGGATTTCAAGGCAAGGTCTCCTGCGAACGGGGGGCCTTGCTGAGTCGCGTGTTGTCCGAACAGGGTTTTTTCGTGCCCCATCCCTGCGGCGGTCGAGGTTCTTGTAAAAAATGCAGGGTTTCGGTCAACGGCGTCGAGGTGCTTGCCTGCCGGCATCTGTTAGACTCGGATGCTACGGTGGTGCTTCCTTCGATAGAACAGGTTCGTTCGGAGACGGGCGGAGATGATTCCCACCGATTGACCGAGCGCGTTTGTCTTTGTCTGGACATTGGAACCACGACCTTGGCTCTTGCGTTGGTGTCCTTGGATGACAAGCGGCGGATTCGGACGGTGACGTCGGCAAACCCGCAAAGGGTCTTTGGTTCAGACGTGATTTCCCGCATTGATTATTGCCGTAAGTACGGCGTGGAAGACCTGCAACGGGTTGTTTTGACTGCGGTTAACGAGATGATTTTCGGGCTTTGCTCCGAATACGGTCTGAAATCGGTTCCAACCCTGTACGTTTCGGGGAATACCACGATGCTGCATCTGTTTTTTGGGGTGGACTGCTCCTCCTTGGGGGTTAGCCCTTATACCCCCGCGTTTTTGGAACAAAAGCGGATTGCGGGAAAGGATCTGGGGATTTCCTTGGTGGAGCAGATCGTTTCGCTGTCCGGAATTTCAGCCTTTGTCGGATCGGATATCGTTGCGGGGATCCATTTCGTGGGATTTCCGTCTTCGGGGTATTATAATCTTTTGATAGATCTTGGTACAAATGCGGAAATTGCTTTGTTTAATGACAAAACCGTGCTTTGCACGGCTGCCGCGGCAGGTCCCTGCTTTGAAGGGGCGAACATCTCTTGCGGTATGAGTGCGGTGGACGGCGCAATTTTCTCCTATGCGTCCGCGGAGGAATACTCGGTCATCGGAGGCGGCGTTCCCAAGGGAATTTGTGCGACGGGTCTGATTGATTTGATCGCCTATTTGGTCCGTCGGGGGATCGTGAATGAAAGAGGATGCCTGGAGGACGATTTCTTCCCCGTGGCAGGGGACGTTGCTCTTGAGGGGCGGGACGTTCGGGAGTTTCAGCTGGCAAAATCTGCGGTGCGCAGTGCCTTGGAGTGCTTGATGAGGCAGGGGGGAGTTTCCTTTGATTGTATTGAGCACGTGTACGTCGCGGGGGGATTTTCTGCGGAGATAAACCGAGACAACGCGGCGTTTGTGGGACTGTTCCCCGAGGAAGTAATCTCCAAGATCGTACCCGTCAACAATGCTTCCCTTCAAGGCACGGTTCGATACGCCTTGGACGAAGCCTCGGATCCTTCGTGGGCTTCGTCGGCACAATACGTGGACGTTTCCCGCGATCCCCTGTTCTCGGAGTTGTTTTTCAAATATATGAGCTTCTAAATAAAAATCGGCAAGAGTTGGTCTTGCCGTATTTTTTTCCTCTTTTTGAAACAGAATAAAAAAATCGCGTTTTTTCTTGCTTTTTCGGCAAAAGTGTGGTATAATAAAACCATACTACTTAAACGCGGTGGAAAGGGTTTGCGATGAAACGGTTTTTTTCTTTGTTGCTTGCGTCGTTATTTTTCGTATTGACGCTTTGTGCTTGTTCCCCCAATGCCTCCACGCCGTCGGATGATTCTCAAGGAGTCAATCCCGCAAAGGTCATCATCAACGAGGTGATGTCCGACAACGAAAATCTGACGATGGGGCACGCCTTGGATTGGATCGAGCTGTATTATCGGGAAGAGGGGACGGTGGATCTGTCTGCCTACGCGCTGACCGATGATCTTTCCTCGCCGTACGCCTTTCCTTTGACCGACCGAAGCATCCGTGAGGGAGAATATTTGACGGTGGTCTTGCCTCAGGATGCGCCGTTCCATCTTTCCTCCGAAGGCGAAACGGTCTATCTGACCTGCCAAGGCAAGCCGATCTCTCAGCTTACCTTCGGTGCTTCTACCGACGGAGAATCCTTCTCTTCCGAGGGAGTGTGTGAATATCCTACTCCCGGATATGCAAACAATCGGGAGGGATATCTTTCGTATCTGGAGGAATTGCAGCTGCCTCCCCTGATCCTTTCGGAGGTATTAGCTTCGGGGGACGGCTACGATTGGGTGGAGGTGAAAAATAATTCCACCCAGCCTTTGAATCTTTCGGGCTATACGCTGACCGATAAGCGAAAAGAGCCTGCCCGCTACCAAGTCCCCGACGTGACGCTTCAGCAGGGTGAGCACTTCGTCGTGTTCTGCTCGGGGAATTCCTCCTTGGGCAAGGATCACGCACCGTTCAAAATCAGCTCTCAAGGGGAAAAGATCTACCTTGCCAAGGACGGAGCATTCACTGACGTTTTGATTTTGCCTACCGATCTTGTGAAAAACGAAAGCTACGGACGGTTTGGAAAAGCTCTGCGTTATTTTGCATCTCCTACTCCCAATGCTGAAAACGGTGAGGGATATGAAAACACCGTGCCTGCTCCCGTTGCCAGCGTTGCTTCGGGAATCTACGATGCTCCCGTGACGGTGTCTTTGGATGGAATGGGAACGGTGTATTATACCTTGGACGGAAGCCGTCCCACCACGCAATCAGCGGTGTATACCGAGCCGATTACCATCGACCGAACGACGACGATCCGCACCTTTTGTACCGACGGGATTCGCGTGGCAGACCCTGCGGCGTATACCTACGTGATCGGGCCGAAGCACGATCTTCCCGTAGTGACGGTATCGATCCCTCAGGAGTCTCTTACGGGAGAAGAAACGGGGATTCTCAATCATATCGAGCAGACCTTTGAGTACGAAGCACAGCTGACCTTGATTGAGGACGGCGAGGAGAAGTTTTCCATTCCCTTTGGATTCCGTCTCCACGGCAACGACAGCCGCAAGGGCGCGAAACAGAATTTTCAACTGCGCTTTCGGTCGGAATACGGCGTGGGGATTCTGAAATATCCCTTGTTTGAGAATCGATCCTTCGACGAATTTAATTCCTTGCTTCTCAAGGGAGGAAGCGAGGACTGGGCAAACGCCCTTCTTCGGGACGAGCTT
Source organism: Clostridia bacterium (assembly GCA_017623895.1). Classification (GTDB taxonomy): domain Bacteria; phylum Bacillota; class Clostridia; order Oscillospirales; family UBA644; genus RGIG995. The sequence goes on along the minus strand of JAGAOB010000086.1, from coordinate 7,407 downwards.
GCCACCGCCGTGGTGGACGGGACTACCGCCTTGTATGCTCAGGGGGTAAAGCCCGTGGTGTTGTATTTGGGCGGAGAGTATTGGGGAATTTATTATCTTCGGGAACGGTTCAGCGATGATTACGTGGCAAGCCATTTTGACGTTTCCGAGGATTCGGTAGATCTTCTGTATTCCTCGGGCGGATACGCGCAATCGGGCTCTGCGGCGGATTTTACCGCACTGAAGAATTACGTGAAGTCCCACGATATGACCACCAACGAGGCTTACGAATATCTGACTCAACGAATTGACGTGACGAGCCTGATGGATTGGTATATTTGCCGTTCCTATTTCGGGGATCGGGACGTCGCCAACATTCGCCGCTTCCGCTCCTCCCAGGGAGATGGAAAATGGCGTTGGATGTTCTTCGATCTGGATTGGTCCTTTTATATCAACGAAAGCCCCGTTGCGTGGTTTTTGAAAAACGGGGGCGGCGATCACGTCTTGATCAACGCGGTCCTGCAGAACCCGAAGGGGAAAGATGCGTTCTTGAAGCGTTACGGCGAGCTGATGAATACGATCTTAAACGAGGGCTATATCAATCAGACATTGGATTCCTTTGTCTCTGCCATCCAATCGGAGATCCCGCGGGATCGGGAACGGTGGGGGAGAACCGAAACTCAATGGAACGCAAGCGTTGAAAAGATTCGTAATTACGTTAAGGACGGTGTCCGCACCCAACGGGTCAAAGCGGATCTTCAGTCGTACTTTTCTCTTTCCGACGTGGATATGAAGCTTTATTTCGGTGAATAAAAAATCGGGACCTGCTGTCTTTTAGCAGGTCCGTGCCGTTTTTAGTTTTTCCCCCCCCCCTTGCAAGCGGGAAAAATTTATGTTATAATAATGTAAACTCTTCTTTCGGAGGATTTATGACGAGAAATCGGGCTACTTACGTAAAAAATATCCTCATTCCCTGCGTGCTGTTTTCGATCGTCACGGGAATCTTGAGCGGCGGACTGATCTTTTTGTTCCGTACGGCGGCAGATTTCGTCTCCCGATGGTCCTCTGCAGCCTACCGATTCGTCGGAGAAAACCCCCAATACGTTCCGTTCCTTCTTCTTTGCAGCGGTGTGCTGGGGCTGATCTCCTGGCTGTTTCTCAAGTACATCCCGGATTGTCGCGGAGGGGGGATCCCCACCTCCATCGGGTTAATGCGGGGCGTGCTGAATTTCCGGTGGCTGCGCTCCTTGATCGGCGTTTTCGGGTCCTCTATGATAACCTATCTTGGCGCGATCCCCTTGGGTACGGAGGGACCTGCCGTACAAATCGGGACGGCCGTGGGACGGGGAACGGTTCGCCTCTTGGGCCGTCGACATCCCGCGTGGGACCGATACGTAATGACGGGCGGTGCCTCTGCAGGATTTGCCGCGGCAACGGGAGCTCCCTTGACGGGAATCCTGTTTGCCTTTGAAGAGGTTCACGAACGGTTTTCTCCGATGCTCCTGATGGTTTCCGCGATGACCACGGTTTCGGGCGCCATTACTGCAAGATCCCTGTTTGCCCTAACGGGCTCCTCGTGGGAGATGTTCCGTTTTACCTCCGCGTTCCCGTTGCCCGCAACGCAATTTTGGGTTGCGGTGGTTGTGGGACTGGTCTGCGGACTTTTTGCCGTGCTTTTTACAAAGGGTTACGGATTCTTCGGAGAATTGATTCAAAAATGTAGTAAAGTTCCCTTGATCGTCAAGGTTCTCTGCGTCTTTCTTTTGGTGACGGCCGTCGGCTTTTTCTGTGACGAAGCCCTGGGGTCGGGGCACCACGTGATAGAAACGCTGTTCGTCGGTGAAGGAACTCTTTTCTCTTTGCTCCTGCTCCTTTTGATTCGTTCTCTTCTTTTGATCCTTGCAAATCACGTGGGAATTACGGGCGGACTGTTCGTGCCCTCCCTTGCCTTTGGTGCTCTTTTGGGCGGACTGTGCGGAAAGCTTTTGACCGCCGCGGGACTGTTGTCTGCAGAATATTATCCCGTCTTGATCCTCGTGGGAATGTGTTCTTTTCTTTCCGCATCCTCCCGCACCCCTTTGATGGCCGTTTGCTTTGCGTTGGAAGCGCTGCAGGGGTTAAATAACCTGTTGCCCGTGATCCTGGGAGCAGCCTTTGCCTACGTGATCATCGAAATCTTTGGAATCGAGGGGTTCGTGGATTCCGTCGTTGAAAAAAAGGTGGCGCAATCACAACAGGGGAAAGAAATGATTACGGTGGAACGGGAATTTACCGTACAACCGAACGCCTTCGTAATCGGGAAAGAGATCCGTGACGTTCTGTGGCCCCCGTCCTGCTTGGTCCTGTCCGTAGACCGCAACCCTTCCGCCGCCCGTGGCCGCGGCGAAATCTCCGCAGGAGATATTCTGCATCTCCATTATCGTACCTGCGACCCTTCCTCTACCGCCCGCATCATCGAAGCTCTGGTCGGAGTCCAATGAAAAGGATGCATTTTTTGAAGGTAAAAAAATGCCTATTGCCAAATTCTTTCAAATGTGATATAATGTGTGTAGCGAGCATTTTGAAATAAGTTAATAAGAGGGGAAAAATGTTGAAGTTAAGAAAATGGTTTCACAAGCTTCGTCACGCTGCTCGATATTTTATCTCGTCCGTGGTCGTTTGCGTTGGTGGGAAGCGCCGAAAGGCAAATTGCACAATGCGGGAGCTGAAGGACAAGTATAAAGGGCAACGTTGCTTTGTGATCGGAAACGGACCAAGCCTCACTGCGGAGGATTTGAATTTACTGAAGGGTGAAGTCACCTTTGCATCAAACAGAATCTATAAAATGTTTGAACAGACCGATTGGCGCCCTACCTATTATGCCGTTTTCGATGAATGGGTCGGCTCTGACCCTGAACTGCCGAAAAACGTAAATTCGTTCCATTGCGAGGGAAAATTCGTTCGGGAGCAAGGCTGGTATGTGTACCGAAGAATAAAAGATGCCGTCTATCTTCATTCTTGGTACGGCCCGAAATACTTGAACGCCCCCAAGTTTTCCTCGGATTTGGAAAAGGGAGTTTACGCCGTTGCAACGGTTACCTATTCAATGTTCCAGCTTGCAAGGTATATGGGATTTTCCGAAATCTACTTGATCGGTGTCGATCACAAATATGCCAACGAATTGACCAAGGACGGAAAAATCATTAAAAACGAAGGCGTCAAATCTTATTTTGGAAAGGATTCAAAGCGAGAAGCAGCCGTTGTAGGCGCAAGCTGGGAAATGGAATTGATTTATCAATATGCGGAAGATTTTTCCAGAAAAAACGGGTTCCGCATCTTCAACGCCACACGCGGCGGATGCTTAGAGGTGTTTGAACGGGTTTTGCTTGATGACGTGCTGAAAGGGAAAATATAAAAATAGCCTGTTTTTTCTTATCAAGAAGTCGGAATGGATTTTGATGAGAACTTGCGCATACTAAATAAAGAAATCTATAATGCTTCAGTGAAAATGTCACAATGTAAATTTTTTGCGTATATTGATGCCAACAGTAGAGAAATTACGAGCATGCTTAATGTCAAAGTGATCCTCTAATGTTTTGCGCTATAAAAGAAATGATTGAAGTTTTCGACCATATAATTAAAAATTGCAAATGAGGAAAAGAGTTTGCACGTTTGGTCATATTAACTGGATAATTTTGTGAAAGGAAGAGACAAAATGAAAGTTGTAGCATTTGTCCCTGTTAAACTGAACAATGAGCGCGCGCCAGGAAAAAATACTATGCCTTTTTCTGATGGCACGCCTTTGATTACTCACTTTTTAAGAACTTTAGTACAGGTCCCGGAAATTGATGAACTATATGTATTTTGCAGTAAAGAAGAAATTAAACCGTATCTTATTCCGAGTGTGCATTATCTGAAGCGTTCGGAGCGATTGGATACAAAAGAGGCCACGCCTCAAGACATCATTGATGATTTTATGGCTCAGGTTGAGGCAGATGTGTATATGGTATGTCATTGCACCTCCCCCTTCGTTAAGGTAGAGCATTTTTCAGATTGTATTCGCAAGGTTTGTAGTGGGGAATATGACTCTGCGTTTACCGGCGAAAAAATACAGCGGTTGATGTGGTATAATGGAGAGCCTTTAAATTTTGATGCTTCCAATGTTCCCCGAACGCAAGATCTTCCAGTATACTACAACGAAGTATCCGCTGCCTATGTGTTTCATCGGACTACCTTCGAAATCCTTCGGCGCAGAATAGGCGTGCATCCTTATATTTGCGAAGTTTCAGGATTGGAATGTGTGGATATTGATTATCCTGAAGATTTTCAAATTGCCAATGCAATCTACATGAACATGTTAAAGGAGGAGTCCTGACAAATGGGGAGTGCACAGTTGCTTGATTGTACGCTACGGGATGGTGCTTATCTTATCGATAAAACATTCGGTAACAACACGATTCGCGGAATTATTCGAGGATTGGTGCAGGCGCGAATGGATTATATTGAAATTGGCTTTTTTCAAGACGAAGGCTTCGGAGAGGGAAAGACTGTTTTTCGCAATAGTGCAGATGCTGCTCGTTTTATTCCAGAAGATAAAGGTGTGTCTGAATTTACAGTTCTTGCGGATTATAGCAGATTTACCGTTGATTGTCTGGATGATCGACGAGAAGACTCTATTGATGCAATCAGAGAATGTTTTTTTAAGCACGAGCGCTATGATGCGATAGCTGCTTGTCATAAGATTAAGAAAAAAGGATACAAGGTATTTGTCCAGCCTGTCGATATTTTAGGATATACAGATTCAGAACTCCTGGAATTGATAGAGTTGATCAATCAATTGGTGCCCTATTGCGTATCCATTGTTGATACTTTCGGTTCTATGTACGAAGAAGATCTTCGTCATGTTTATAGTTTGATTGATCACAATCTGGTTTCCAATGTTAAGATTGGCTTCCATTCCCACAATAATATGCAGTTGTCTAACGCACTCTCTCAATCCTTCCTTCGCATGGCGGTCGGAGAACGCCAAGTAATTGTAGATGGTACCATTTCTGGGATGGGGCGCGGCGCGGGGAATACCCCTACCGAGCTGATTGCACAATATATGGTGTCAAAATTAGGGTATAGTTATGATATCGATGCGATTTTGGATATTATTGATGGTTATATGGACAATATTCGTTCAAAATGCATCTGGGGATATTCGACTCCCTACTTTATTGCCGGATGTTACAGTGCTCATGTTAATAACATTGCTTATCTAACCCAAAAGAATACCATTCGCTCTAAGGATATTCGCTTCATCCTAAATAAAATCGGCGCCCAACCCCGAAAAAGATACGACTATGATCTACTGGAACAGACTTATCTTGACTATCTTCAATCTGATATAGATGATACTGCGACGTTGAAAAATCTACGCAGTGCGCTTTTTGGAAAGGCAATTGTTGTAATTGCGCCCGGAAAGACAGCTTCTACCCATAGCAGTCAGATCAAAAAATATATTCGTACACACAATGCGATCGTTATTACCGTAAACTTTCTCCATGATTCAATTCCGTCGGATTTTGTCTATATGAGCAATGTGCGTCGCTACCGTTATTGGAAAAATTCTCCTGAATTTTCCAATGCGAAAAAAATCGTTACTTCCAATGTGATGTCCGAAATGGATGATAATCAAACCTCGATTATTTCTTTTGCACGGTTGGTGAAATGCGGCTGGGAGCATTTGGATAATTCCACCATTATGCTCTTTCGACTTCTGGATTTGCTGGAGGTATCTTCCGTTGCTATTGCAGGTCTGGATGGTTACGGCTTTCGTTCGGAGGAAAATTATGCAAATACTACGCTGGAGTTAGCAAATGTGAAGGAAAATCCTACTGCATTAAATGAAGAAATTGAAGCAATGCTAAAAGATTATCTACGTTGTCGTATGCACAATATTCCGATAACATTTATTACACCCAGTCGTTTTGAAATAATTTTGGAGTGAAACTAATATGGATTATGAGAAAATTAAGTTGATGGTCTTGGATGTGGATGGTACATTAACCGAAGATGGCATCTATTACGATTCCAATGGAAAGGAAATAAAACGCTTCAACGTAAAAGATGGATTGGGAGTTTTAGTGGCCAGAAATGCTGGTTTGAAATTTGCTATTATTACAGGTCGTGTTAGTCCTATGGTCCAGCGCCGAGCCGAAGAACTTGAAATTGAATATTTGATTCAAGGTGTGCAGAAAAAGTATTCGGCACTTTTGAATCTGGCAGAAAAATGCGCCCTTTCGTTAGATGAAATTGGCTATATTGGCGACGATTTGAATGATTTGCAATGCATGGAGGCGGTAGGATTCTGTGCATGCCCCGAAGACGCGGTTCCTCAGGTTAAAAAGATTTGTCACCATATATCCCCCATGCGGGGCGGAAATGGAGCCGTGCGAGAAATTTTGGAATACCTGCTTTCACAACGTGGGCAATGGGATACTGTATCTGATGTATGTTATCGGATTTGATTCGAGACACATTGTTAATTCCTCACAGAACTGCTTCATCGGTCGAAGGCTGTATATTCATATCGTGGATAAGTTTGAGGCGGTAGATATCAATACGGAAGAGGATCTGAAGATCGCGGAGCACGTAGGCAAGGTAATTTACGGGTTATAATCAAAAGGCTTCCGACAAACGTCGGAAGCCTTTTTCTATTTTGTTGGGTTTATAGAATGCTTACTTCTGCGCTTCTTCCACGGCCACGGCCACGGCGACGGTTGCACCGACCATGGGGTTGTTACCCATACCGATCAGACCCATCATTTCTACGTGGGCGGGAACGGAGGAAGAACCTGCGAACTGTGCATCGGAGTGCATACGGCCCATCGTGTCGGTCATACCGTAAGAAGCGGGACCTGCGGCCATATTATCGGGATGCAGGGTACGGCCCGTACCACCGCCGGAAGCGACGGAGAAGTACTTCACGCCGTTTTCGTTGCACCATTTCTTGTAGGTGCCTGCCACGGGATGCTGGAAACGGGTGGGGTTGGTGGAGTTTCCGGTGATGGAAACGCCGACGTTTTCCAATCTCATAATGGCAACACCTTCAGGAACGTTGTCCGCACCGTAGCAACGAACCTTTGCACGGTCTCCATCGGAGTAGGGAGTTTCCTTGACGATGGTAACGGTTTCGGTGGCGGGGTCAAACTTGGTTTGAACGTAGGTGAAGCCGTTAATACGGGAGATGATGAAGGCGGCGTCCTTGCCCAAGCCGTTCAGGATAACCCGCAGGGGCTTTACGCGGACCTTGTTTGCGTTCAGCGCAATTTTGATTGCACCTTCTGCAGCGGCGAAGGATTCGTGTCCCGCCAGGAAGCAGAAGCAATCGGTGTCCTCGGACAGGAGCATAGAGCCCAGATTTCCGTGTCCCAAGCCGACCTTGCGGTTTTCGGCAACGGAGCC
>JAGAOB010000012.1 GCA_017623895.1 Clostridia bacterium | reverse complement strand
TACGCTATAATTATTATATAATAAATATCTCAATCTGTCAAGTAGAGAAAAAAGAAAGAGACTCCGAGGAATTATTCCCTCGGAGCAATATAACGGTCGATTTCTTCAAAAATAACGGAGCGCTCTTCGGACAAAGCCTCTTTCAGACTGTTCAGCACGGGTTCTTCCGCGGTCATACAGAACACGACGCTGTCGGAAAAGGATCGGTCGGAGATAGCAATTTGCAGCTTTTCGGCGTGATAGGTGACCGTTCCCGTTTTAGGGTAGGGGAACGACACGGTAAAATTGATAAATTCCGCGGTTTCGGTTTTTTGTGCGCACTCTAACGCTCCTGCCGCCGCCTTGGCATATGCGCGGACGAGTCCTCCTGCTCCCAGAAGAATCCCGCCAAAATAGCGGGTGACAACCACCGTCACGTCCTCAAGTCCGTTTTTCTGTAACGCGTTTAGGGTAGGAGCACCTCCCGTGCCCGATGGTTCTCCATCGTCGCTCATACGAACGATGCCGCCGTGAATGACGTAGGCAAACACGTGATGGCGCGCCTCGGGATCGGAGGCACGGACCCGTGCAACGGCATTCTTTGCCTCGGCTTCGGTGGGAGTATAGAAGACCCTGCCGATGAAGCGGGACTTCTTTTCGGTAAATTCATATTCCGCAAAGCCGCGGACGGTGAAATATCCCATAGCCCCTCCTGAAACGTATCATTTCTTTCATTGTACCGCATTTTCAGACAAATTGCAAGAGGTGATATGCAACTTTATTTTAACTTTCGGTAAAATTTCTTGCAATTTTTCTCGGTTTGTGTTATAATAGAGAGAGAGTGTAACAAAAGGTGGGGGATTCTTGTGTTTCGGCATATCGTACTTTACCGGTTGAAGAACCGCACGGAGGAAGCAAAAAAGGCGTTAAAAGACCGCTTTCTGACGCTGTGGGGAAACGTACCGCAGATCAAGGATCTGGAGGTAGGGACCGATTGTCTGTTCAGCGGACGAAGCTACGACGTGGCGTTGGTAATCACCTTCGAAAAACGCGAGGATCTTTCGGAATATAAAGCGCACCCCTTTCACGTAAGCGTATCGGAATACGTTCATTCGGTTATCGAATCCTCGGTGAGCTGTGATTACGAGGCGGAAGTATGAATTTTTCGGGATTATACGGGAACGCCCCGATCAAAACGGCACTAAACGCTCACCTGTTTCACGCATATTTGATCGAAGGGCCGAAAGGATCGGGAAAGCACACCCTTGCGGACATTCTGACCAATGCGCTGGTCTGCGACGGAGACGATCCCCCCTGCGGAGATTGTCGGCAATGCTATAAATTTCAGCAAAAATGCCATCCCGATATCATCGATATTCCTTCCGATATTGCCGTAGACGACCTTCGTCAGCTCTTGGCAGAGATCGTGCTCTCCCCTAACGACGCAAGGCACAAGGTCTACCGTATCGACGGCGCGGAACGGTTGCATCCCGCGGCACAGAATTTATTGCTCAAGACCTTGGAGGAGCCGCCGCCCTACGCGGTGTTTCTGCTTCTGTGTACCGCAAAAGAAGGGGTTCTGCAAACCGTACGGTCCCGTTGTCAGACCTTGACGCTGGAACCGATTCCCGAGGACACGATTCGGGAGCATTTCATAAAAACCTTTGGAGTTTACGACGAAAAGGCCAAGGCGGCAACCCTGTTGTCGGCAGGCTTTTTAGGAAAGGCGTTGGAGATCTACCGCGCCGACGGCGGTGGTGAGGTCGAGAAATGCAAGCAGCTGGAGCAGGCCCTCAAGGACGACGACACCGTTGCCGTTTTTCGCATTTTTTCGTTTAAGCAGAGGGAGGAGCTCGTGGCGTTTTACAACGCGTTTTCCCTCCATATAAAATACCGACTGCGAACCTGCACCTCCGAGCAACGCCCCTATTTTGCAGAACTCGTCCGTCTGTGGGACGGTGCGGGAGACGCGATGCAAACAAACGTGAACGTAAAATTCTGGAATACGAATCTTGCCAGACTCTGCCGCAAGGCAAAGCGGTAATTATCCAAAACAGAAAGGACTTTTCCAATGATCGAAATCATAGGAATCCGTTTCCGCAACGCGGGAAAAATTTATTATTTTGCACCCAACGGCATTACCGCCGTTCCGAATCAAAAGGTCATCGTTCAAACCGTCCGCGGGATGGAGATCGGAACCGTGGTATTGGGCAATAAAGAAATCGACGAATCGGAAACGATCAAGGACCTCTCCCCCGTTCTGCGGGCCGCTACGGAGGAAGATCTGAAGCGGGATGCGGAAAATCGGGAAAAAGAGAAAAAGGCGTTTGACATCTGCACCGAAAAAATTAAGAAGCATCAGCTTGATATGAAGCTGATCAACGTGGAATACACCTTTGATTGCTCCAAGATCATCTTCTACTTCGTTGCAGAGGGACGGGTGGATTTCCGCGAATTGGTCAAGGATCTTGCGGGAGTCTTCAAGACCCGCATTGAACTGAGACAGATCGGCGTACGGGACCAAACCAAAGCGGTTGCGGGGCTGGGACTGTGTGGACGCAAGGTCTGCTGCGCTGCCTTCCTGACCGACTTTGATCAGATCACCGTAAAAATGGCGAAGGATCAAGGACTTTCCTCTTCTCCCCAAAAGATCTCGGGACCCTGCGGAAAGCTGATCTGCTGTCTTGCATACGAGCAAAAGGCATACGAGGCGGAATACAAGGAGCTTCCCCGTATGGGATCTTACGTTAGAACCCCCAACGGCTGCGGAACGGTATGTGAGGTAAGTGCCCTCAAGCAAGGGGTTCGGGTCCGTTTGGAGGATAAACCCGACGAGACGCCCGTATTCTACAAAAAGGAAGAGTTGAGCGATCCCAACGAACCGCCGATTTCAAATCCACAACCCGTGGAAGCGGCAGCCCCCGCAGAGGCCGAACGGGAAAAAGAACGGGAAAGGGAGCCTCAAAAACAGCCCCAAGTCCAACAGAAGCCGAGAAACAAGAAAAAACATTTTTACAACAAAAACCGAAAGCCTCAGCAAAAGAAAGAGAATAACGGGCAAAACAAACAATAAAATATGCCACTTTCAAATCCGTCCACGGTGTGGGCGGATTTTTTTACGTCACCTTTCGGAGGCGGCCGTACTATGATGGAAAGGGCGGTTTTCTTTTTTTCCGAAATTTGGGTTGATTAAAATCCGATGAAACGGAGGAAAATAATACTGTTCCGGGACACGAAAAAGAAAATACATGGAAAATCATAGGAGGATAAAGGAATGCCGCTGATTCGTCGAGGAGATATTTATTATGCGGATTTAAGCCCGGTTGTGGGCTCGGAGCAGGGTGGAATCCGTCCCGTTCTCATCGTTCAGAACGATGTTGGGAATAAGCACAGTCCTACGGTAATCGCCGCCGCAATAACAAGCCGTATCAACAAAAATCGGTTGCCAACCCACATCGAGGTCGATGCTCGAAATTATGGGCTTGCCCGCGATTCCATCATTCTTTTGGAGCAGATCCGTACTTTGGACAAACGCCGTCTGAAGGAGCGTATGGGTCATCTGGACCGTCAGGCAATGGATCGGGTAGACCGTGCCATTTCCATCAGCTTCGGACTGGAAACGTCTCCCATAACCCAAGAAGAACGAAACGCATAACTGTAAAAAGGCACTCCAAGGAGTGCCTTTTTTGGATAAAAAAACGATGCCGTCGGAGAACCGACGGCATTCGTTATGTTTTTTTAGCAGCAGTGGTCGTTGTCGCAGCCGCAGCCGTTGTTGCCGTAAATGGCGAAGATAATAACGGCGGCGATAAGGACGGTCCAGAAATAGTAATTGTTGTTGCAGTTCATCATAAGAAAGCCTCCTTGAATTTCAGGGGATGGGGTCATCCCTCTGTTCATTGCCATCTTATGCGAAAGGGAATGGATGTGTGAAATCAATCGGTAGTACGAATGACGGCGAGTCTCCCCTGCTGCGCAGAAACGGTAGCTGTGGGGGCGACGATCTCGTTGCTGACGCCCAAGGGGAAGTCATAGGTAAGGGTTTGATCGCAAAGAGGATACTTGAAGCCCTTCAAGGTCAAGCCCGTTACTCGGGGGGTCAAGGCAAGCAGGGAGAGGTACCGTGACCCGTCGGGGGTATATTCCTTGGAAAAGGGGGCGTTTAGCACCTCCACAGACTGAATCCCGTCGCTCATCGAGGCGCAGGCACCGTTGGAAACCAAGAAATTCAAGGTTTGGACCGCACCGAGGGTATGGTCCAATCTTCCGCCGATCCCTCCTGCAATCAAAAATTCCAAAACGCCCCGCTCCAATCCAAGACGGGCGGCAAAAACGGCGTCGGTATCATCCTTTTCCGCAGGAAGGCGGATTACCTCAACATCGGCAGGAAGCGTTCCGTAATAGGAGTCAAAATCCCCCAAAACGATGGAGGGAACGACCCCGCAGCGACGGGCGTATTCCATCCCGGAATCTGCGCAAACAATCACGTCGTCGGGACGCAACCCCTTGGGGGGCACCGGCGATTGGGACCAGCAAAAAATAACCCATCTCATTTGGTCGTCTCCCACGGACGCAGAGGTCCGATTTCCTCGTACATTCTCAAATAATTTTCATAGCGGGAACGAGAGATCCTCCCCTCCTCCACGGCGGCGCGCACAGCACAGCCTTTTTCCTTTCCGTGAGCGCAGTCCCGAAAGAAGCAATCGTCAGAATAAGGTTCAAATTCGGGGAAATAATCTGCCAACAAAGAACGGTCGTGCAAGCCGCAGGGGGAAAATTCCAGCTCGGAAAATCCGGGGGTATCCGCTAAAAAGCCACCCTCAAAGGGATACAGCTCCACAGCGCGGGTCGTGTGCTTTCCCCGTTGCAGCTTTCGGCTGATCTCTCCCGTTTGGCGGACGAAATTCGGGGCAAGAGCGTTCATCAGCGTGGATTTTCCTACCCCCGAAAGGCCCGCAAAGGCGCAGGTTCTTCCCCGCATCAGATCCCGCAGGAGATCCACGTTTTCCCCCGTTTTTGCACAAACGGAAAAGCTGGGATAGCCTACGGAGGAATAGATTTCCCGCACCGAAAGGGGATCCTCCAAATCGGTTTTATTAAGCACCAAAACGGGCTCGATTCCGCAGTGCTCAGAAATCACGATAAGCTTGTCAAGGGTATAAAGATTGGGTAACGGATCGGAAAGAGCGACGACGATGAACAGCTTGTCCAGATTTGCCACGGGGGGACGGGGCAGCACGTTTCGGCGGGGCAAAATCTTACCGATCGCCCCCTGATCGAACTCCACCCGATCGCCTACGTATAAAATATTTCGGTCACGCTTTAATCCGCCTCTGCCGCGGCATTCGTATACTCGGCCGTCCCTGAGGACCTCGTATAAGCCGCCTAGGCCACGAATTACAATTCCTTCCATATTATTCCTCAGGCTCCGCACCCTTACTGACGGCAATGGTAACCGTTTCGGAGAGAGGGACGATGGAATCGGCGGGCGCCGATTGGGAAATGACCTGTCCGACGGGGACGGTATCACTGTAGACCTCGTTGATGGAAACGGAGGTCAGACCCTTTTTATACAGCGCAGTAACGGCGGTTTCCTTGTCGTATCCCACCAGCTGAGGCATAATTGCTTCGGTGACAGCGGCGCGGACATTGACGTAAATGGTAATAGCGGTTCCCTCGGTCACCTCGGTGCCCTCGGTCGGCTCACAGCGAAGAACGATGCCCTCGTCCACGGAAGCATTTCCGACCTCGGTCTTGCGGATATAGGTCAACCCTGCATTTTTCAAGGCGGCGATGGCCTGAACCTCGGTCTTGCCCGTAAGATCGGGAACGGCGATGGATTTTCCACCCTTACTGATGACAAGGGTAATTTCCGACCCCGATACCACGGAACTGCCCGAGGAGGGGGACTGCTCGAGAACCACACCCGATTCTACGGCATTATCAAATTCGTATTGAAGATTAAATTTGAAGTTTTTCGCAACGTCGTAATTGGCTTCAATTTCGTCGTACGCCATTCCCACGTATTGGGGAACGTTGACGTATTCCTGATACAGATTGGAAACCACGGCGACCATAATTCCAACGCCGGAAAAGACCAGCAAAACCGAAAGCAGCAACCCGCAAATTACGGAAAGCTGGCTGTTTCGCACGTGAAGATAGGTTTCTTCATCGTCGGGATACATTGATCGGAAGAATCCTGCAATTCCCGTTAATTTCTCGTTTTTCCGACCGGGGACACGATATTCCTTGGGATAGGGGAACGTAGCCTCGGGATGCTCCTCCAGCTTTTCCAGATCCCGAAGCATCGATGCGGCATCCTGATAGCGCTGGGAAGGATTCTTCGCCATCGCACGGAAAATGACCTGTTGGAATCCGATGGGAAGCTGAGGAATCAGTTTACAGGGAGGATAGGGAGGCTTTTCCACCTGCATACGGGCAACGTCCACGGGAGAAGGCGCATCAAAGGGCAATTTCCCCGTAAGCATTGCGTACATCATCACGCCTACGGAATAGAGATCGGATTTCTTGTCGGTCACGTCTCCCCTTGCCTGCTCGGGAGAAATATAATGGACCGAGCCGACGGTCTCATCGGACATCGAGTTGTCCTCGAAATTGGGAACGGAGGCGATCCCGAAATCGGTAACCTTTACCGTGGCATCCGACAAAAGAAGGATATTTTCAGGCTTAATGTCGTGATGAACCACCCCCCGTTCGTGGGCGTGAGACAGGGCGTTGAGGATCTGCCGCAGATAGTGAATGGCCTCCTCGGGGGAAAGGGCTCCCTTTTGGTCCATACGGTCCTTCAAGGTGACGCCGTCGATATATTCCATTACGATGTACTGCAGACGGCCCTCGAAATTTACGTCGTGAACGTTGACGATATTGGGATGAGACATTAACGCAATGGCACGGGATTCGTTATAAAACCGTCGGCGGGATTCCTGATCCCCCAAGCGGTCGGCACGGAGAACCTTCAGAGAAACTTCCCGATCCTCCATCAGATCGTAGGCGCGAAAGACAACGGACATCCCGCCGATGCCCAAGGTACTGCGAATTTGATAACGGTTGTTTACAATACTTCCGATCAACTGCTTCATCGTTGGTCCTCCTTTCGTTCTTCGTACAAAATTCCGACGGTAATATTATCGGGACCGCCTCCCTGCAACGCCTCGGAAATCAAAAGAGGCGTGACGGCTTCGGGGGGATTTTCCCGAAGAAGCTCCAAAATTCGTTGATCTCGAAGGGGAACGGTGAGTCCGTCGGTACAGAGGAGAAACACGTCTCCGTCGCGGACGTCGGAAAAAAGAATTTCGGGTTGAGAATCCTCGGCATAGCCCAAGGTTCGGGTAATCACGTTGCGATGGGGATGGCTTTCCGCCTCCTCGGGGGAGATCTCGTTTCGATCCACCATCTCCTGCACCAACGAATGATCCTTGGTCAACCTACGTAGCGTGCCGTCCCGATACAGGTATGCACGGCTGTCCCCCACGTGGGCAATGCAGATCTTCTTTCCGCAACGGACGGCAAGCACCACCGTGGATCCCATTCCCGCAAGCTCGGGGGTCTCTGCCGCAGTTTGGGAAATGAGAAAGCTGACCCGAGCGATCATTCCCGAAAGAAGGGATTTCAGTTCTTTGGGGCGGAGCACCTCGGTCAGACGATCGGTCAACAGCTCGGAAAAGGAGCGCACGGCAATTTCCGAGGCGACGTTGCCGCCACGGTGACCGCCCATTCCGTCGCACAGGACCATAAACTGCACCCCCGAAGCAAGTCGGGCGTGGCAAAAGGCGTCCTGATTGGAGGAGCGCTTCCGACCGATATCAGTCATAATGTAAGATTTCACGACAGGATCCCTGCCTTTCTGGGAGAATGATGGAATCGAATCAATTTTTGGATTGCTTTTCAAATTTTGCGCGAAGCTGTCCGCAGGAGGCATCAATATCTTTTCCTAGCTTCCTACGGCAGGTTACGTTGATGCCTTGCTCGGACAAAATGGAAGAAAACCGACGGATGCGGTCGGGAGACGAGGGCTGAAAATCCCGCTCCTCCACGTGATTCATAGGGATGAGGTTGACGTGGGCCAGCTTTCGGGCAAGACGGCGGGCCAACAGACGGGCGTGTTCGGGGGTGTCGTTGACGCCGTGGATCATAATGTATTCATAGGAGATCCGTCGTCCCGTGGCGGCAATATAGCGGTCACAGGCGGCAAGCAATGCTTCGACGGGATATGTACGGTTGATAGGCATAAGCAGATCTCGAGTCTCATTATCGGGGGCGTGAAGCGACACCGAAAGGGTGATCTGCAGATTTTCCTCTGCCAGACGGAGAATTTTGGGGACCAGCCCGCAGGTAGAAACCGAAATGTGTCGCTGACTCATCCCAAAGCCCTTGGCTGACGAAAGGTTTCGGACGAACGTGACGAGATTCTCGTAATTATCCAAGGGCTCACCGACCCCCATAACCACCACGTGAGAGACCGGATCGGTGCGGTTGATATAGGTGATCTGGGCAAGCATCTCCCCTGCGGTAAGATTCCGAACCTTTCCCGTGAGGGTGGAGGCACAGAAGCGGCAACCCATATTGCATCCGACCTGAGAGGAAATACAAACGGAATTTCCGTGCTCGTAGCGCATCAGAACCGTTTCCACGTGGTTTCCGTCCGACAGGCGAAACAGAAATTTTTTCGTCCCGTCGGAGGAGTGACTGCAGGTGGCTTGGGTCACGGTGGCAAGGGTGCAGGTTTCTTTTAATTTTTCCCGAAGATCCTTGGACAGATCGGACATTTCGTCGAAGGACTGAACCCCCCGTGCCAACCAACGGTAGATTTGACCCCCACGAAAGGCGGGAAGCCCGAAGGCCTTGACGGTGTCGGTCAACGCCTCGTAGGTCAGAGAAGAAAGATCGATCTTTTCCAAGGCTTATCTCCTGCGGCGAGAGCCGAAAATGATGGAAATATAGCGGAACATCTGCCACAAAGACGTGAGCAATGCCACCACATAGGTCATAGCGGCGGCGGTGAGAACCTTTTTGGCTCCGGACAATTCATCCTCGTCCAGATAGCCTCCCTCGAGGACCTCAACGGCACGGCGAGAGGCGTTAAACTCCACGGGAAGCGTGACCAACTGGAAAAGCACGGTGATACCAAACAGAGCTACGCCAACGAGAGCGACGACATCACTGAGCAACAAACCCGCAAAGATGAGAATCCACGAAAAACGGGAGGCAAAATTTGTGATGGGGAGAATGGCGGTACGGAATTTGATGGGGCCGTATTCCAGATGGTATTGCACGGCGTGTCCCGCCTCGTGGGCGGCGATTCCCAGGGCGGCGATGGAGGTAGAATCGTACACGCCCTCGGAAAGTCCGATATACTTTTCCTTGGGATGATAATGATCCGAGAGGTTCCCCGCAATTTTTTTAACGGTCACGTCGTAAATTCCGTTGGACTGCAGGATCTGTTCGGCGATCTGCGCCCCCGTAAAGCCACGACGGGTGGCTATTTTGGAAAATTTGTTATAGTTGGATTGTACTGCGATGGAGGCAATAGCGGAAAGAAGGATCAAGGGAAGCATCCACATCAAATATCCGCCGTAGCCCGAATAGTAAAAATAGGCAAGCATAAAAATTCCTCTTATTCAAACAAATCGTTGCGGTTGCCCGCACAAAAGCTTTCTCCCGACATAGGCTTTTTTCCCTCGGGCTGAACGGTTTTGAGGCGAAGTCCTCCGTCGGCAACCTTGATAACCAAATGCTTTTTATCCACAACGGTGCCGCAGGGAACGTCCCAATTCCCTTCTACGGGCTCCGATTCCAGGATCTTAATATTCTTTGATCCGCAAAAGGCGAAGGCACAGGGATCGGGGGCAAGGCCGCGTACGCGGTTGTAAAGCGCCCGCTTGGTTTGACAAAAATCCAGCTTTCGCGTTTCCTTGGTAATCATAGACGCGTAGCAGGTTTCTCCCGTTTGGGGGATTCGCGGTGCCGTTCCTTTTTCGATCCGATCCACCGTTTGCACCAGCAATTCTCCTCCCAGCTTTGCCAAACGGTCGTGAAGCGTTCCGAAGGTATCGTCCTCGGAAATGGGGGTGGATACCTTCAGGATCATATCGCCCGTATCCAAGCCCTCGTCCATATACATCGTGGTAACGCCCGTTTCGGTCTGTCCGTCAAGAAGCACGTGATTGACGGGAGCCGCGCCCCGATACATCGGAAGCAACGAGCCGTGAACGTTGATACAACCGAGCTTCGGATAATTCAAGACGTAGGGGGGAAGGATTTTTCCGTACGCCACGACCACGATCAGATCGGGGTCGACCTCCCGCAGTAACGGAAGGATCGCCTCATCCTTCAGTGTTTCCGGCGTTTCCACCCGATATTCCTGTTCCAGCGCAAATTCCTTGACGGGAGTGCAGGACATTTTGTAGCCCCGTCCCTTGGGACGGTCGGGTTGAGTAACGACGCACGCTACGTGAGCGCCGGATTCGTGCAACGCTCGCAGGCTTTCCACGGCAAAGGGAGAGGTTCCCATAAACAAAATCTTCATAAATTTTCCTCAATCGTCAAAGTGAACGTATTCGGTGACCCGTTCCCGATACAGATGGCCGTCCAAATGGTCGACCTCGTGACAAAAGCAGACGGCGACAATACCCGTACGGGTATATTTTACGGGATTTCCGTATTCGTCTTGGGCTTCCACGGTGACCTTGGCGGGACGAACGGTTTTTCCCCATACTCCGGGAACGGAAAGGCAGCCCTCGGTGGGGGTCTGCGTACCCTCGGTGTGGGTGATCACGGGATTGACCAAAACCAAAATCTCATCGTTATCGTCTGCCACCAAAACGAGGCGCTTCAGCACGCCGACCTGAGGGGCGGCAAGCCCTGCACCGTTGGCCTTTGCGAGAGTATCCTTCATATCCTGCACAAGGGTGCGCAAGCGGTCGTCAAAAACGGTAACGGGGCGACAGACCTTGGTAAGGATCTCGTCCCCTTCTTTTACGATATTTCGAATTGCCATAGTAACGCTTCCTTTCGGGTAAATCAGAGAATATTGACGGGGTTCATATCGGCGGTAACGGTGACGTCCCGATTTTCCTTGCGGGCACGAAATTCGTCGAGAAGATCTGAAATCATCTGCCGCTGGGGACGGGTGTCTTTGCATTTCATCAGAACACGGACCCGCGTTTTTCCGCCCACCAGGGGAACCGCCGTAACCTTGGGAAGAATCAAGCGAACGGGGAAGGACGCGGCATCATTTTGCGTTTTTTCCCGAATCCTCTCCGAAAAATCGTTGGCGGCACGAAAGGCCTCGGTCTCGGTATCCGCCAAAAAACAAAACTGACAAAGATCGCAATACGGGGGATACAAAAGAGATTTACGCAATGACATTTCTTCCCGATAAAATTTTTCATAATCCTGTGCAAAGGCATCGTGGAGAACGTAGTGGGCGGGAGAATAGGTCTGAACCACGGCTCTTCCCTCTTTTTCTGCCCGACCTGCCCGACCCACCACCTGGGTCAGCAGAGAAAAGGTCTTTTCAAAGGCACGGAAATCCGACGTATACAGGGACATATCCGCATTGAGGACTCCCACCAGCGTAACGTCGGGGAAATCCAACCCCTTGGTGATCATTTGAGTTCCGAGCAAAATGTCGTATTTTTTGTCACGGAAATCGTTCAAGATTCCCTCACGGGTATACTTTCCGCCCACGGTATCCGCATCCATACGGCAAACGCGGACATTGGGAAAAAGACGGAAAAGCTCTTCCTCGGCCTTCTGCGTTCCAACCCCGCTGTAAAGCAGGCGTTTTCCTCCGCAGGATGCACAGGAGGAAAGGTAGTCCGTGGAATATCCGCAATAATTGCAGACCACGCGATGGTTATACGAATGATAGGTCATAGCAATACCGCAATGAGGGCATTTGACCACGGCGTTACAGGTCGTGCAGGTGATATGAGACTGGTATCCGCGGCGGTTCATAAACAGGATGGCCTGCTCGCCTCGCTGAAGATTTTTTTCAATTTCCTCCCCCAGGGTACGGCCGATGCAGGATCGGTTCCCCGACATCATTTCCCGCCGAAGATCCGCCACCAAAACCTTGGGCAACGGTCTTCCGTTAAAGCGTTCGGTAAGCTGTGCAAAGCCGATCACCCCCGTTTGTGCCCGATAATAGCTTTCAAAGGAGGGGGTGGCAGAGGCGAGCAGCAGCAGTCCCTTACCCCGTGCGGCACGGTAGGCGGCAATCTCCCGCGCGTGGTAACGGGGAGACGCTTCGGATTTATAGGTGTGCTCCTGTTCCTCGTCGATAATAAACAGAGATCCCTCACAAACGGGTGCGAACACCGAAGAACGGGTCCCGATCACCACGCGGGCCTCTCCCCTGCGGATGCGATGCCATTCGTCGTATCGCTCGCCCATAGAAAGTCCGCTGTGAAGCACGGCAAGGGATTGGGCATAATGGGCGTAAAGACGGTTTACGATCTGAAGAGTCAGAGAAATTTCGGGGATCATCAGAACCGCCTGCTTTCCCTGCTTGAGCGCCTCATCGATGAGGCGAATAAAAACGTGGGTCTTTCCGCTGCCCGTAACGCCGTAAAGCAGATGAGTCCTTCCGCTGTTCAGATCGGAGATCAATCCCTCTGCGGCGGCAGTCTGCTCTCGATTCAGCTCGGTCTTGGGAGGAGCCTCGGGGAGGGGGCGATCCTTCAACGGATTGCGGAGGACCTCCGCCTTTTCCAGAAGGATCAGTCCTTTTTTGGCAAGAGTTTTGACCACGGATTCCGAGACGCCTGCCATATAGGTCAGCTCTTTGACGGTCATCTGCCCTGCTTCCAAAAGAAAGCCGAGGACATCGCAATGCTTACGGTTGGTGTAATTCGCCTCCATATAGGCGGCAGCGGCACTCTCGTCCGCAACGGAAGCGGACAGCACGGATTTTGCAGATCCGCCGAAAACCCCTGTAGGCAACAGGCATCGGGCGGCCTCAAACCACGTGCAGAAATAACGGTCCCGCATATAACGAATCACGTCAATGGCCTCGGGAGAAAGATAGCAATCTCCTACCGACACGACGGTTTTTAACCGTTCGGGCGGAGTCCCGTCCTTGGGAGCATCCCCTAAAACGACACCCCGTACGGGCTTATTACTACGTCCGAAGGGCACGGTAACGACGCTACCCACGGGGGCGGTCACGCCCTCGTCAAGCAGGTATTCGTACAGCTTATCCGCAGAGCGGGGGATCCCCTCCACGGCAACGCCCACAGAAACCATAGCAAAAACTCCCGTTGATTTTTCCACGTTATTCGAAGCCGTCGGCTACGGTGCCGCAAGCTTCGATATTGATTCGATTCGGCTGCGGTGCCCAGGCTTCGATATCGATTCGATTCGGCTGCGGTGCCCAGGCTTCGATGTTAATTTAGATTCGGCTGCGGTGCCGCAGACCTTGATGTTGATTAAGATTTGACTTCGATAATTTATTCCTCGATTTCGGAGCCGTCGGTTTCGGAATAGACCGCTTTGCCGTCGGCAAAGGCATTGACTGCCATTTTGATGGGCTTCTCGGCAAGGCGCTCATTGGTATTATTCGCCCGTTCTGCGATGGTACGGGCTTCCTTTGCAACGGCAATGACGAGAGAATAACGGCATTGCTTTTCTTCTTTGATCAGATTGCTGACTGCGGGGTAAATCATAGTGTAAAACTTCCTTTCAGAAATGAAAAAATTACGTATTAAAGGTCTGCGGTCTCGGAGAGATAGATACGGTTGAGCTCCTCCCGAGCGGCGGTCAGATCGTCGTTGACGACGGTATACTGATAATCACCGCGATGGGTCAATTCCTCCTCGGCCTGGCGAAGACGGCGCAGGACGGTTTCTTCTTCCTCGCTCTTCCGTCCCCGAAGTCTTTGTCCCAACAGCTCCAGGGAGGGAGGGGCGATAAAGACGGTAACGGCATCGGGATATTGGGCGTAGGCATCCTGCATCCCTTGGGTCTCGATTTCGAGAATGACGCTCCGTCCCGATTTCAGGGCGTCTTCGACGGGCTTGCGGGGAGTACCGTAGATATTGCCGCAGTAGCGCTTATATTCGATAAAGGCGTCGTCGGCAATCATCTGCTCAAATTTTTCGTGGGTGAGAAAATAGTAATGAACCCCATCCTGCTCCAGTCCCTCCCGCGGTGCCCGCGTGGTGGCGGAGATGGAATAAAAAACGTCGGGATGGCGTTTAAGAAGGTCGGACAGAAGCGTGCCCTTTCCGCTTCCCGAAGGACCCGATACGATAAACAAACGGGGACGACTCATTCTTCTTCCTCCATATCTTCCGCCATCGGATTAACGGCTCCGGGGACTCGGTTGACGATGGTTTCGTGCTGAAGGGCACTTAAAATGACGTGACCGCTGTCGGTGATGACCACCGCACGGGTGCGACGTCCGTAGGTGGCGTCCACCAGCGTGCCCTTGTCCCGAGCATCCTGCACCAAACGCTTGATGGGAGAGGAATCGGGGGAAATAATCGCGACGATGCGATTGGCGGCAACCACGTTGCCAAAGCCGATACTGATCAGTTGCATAGCAGATTCCTCCTTACTCGATATTCTGAATCTGTTCCCGAATCTTTTCGATGAGAGACTTCATCTCGATGGCGATGCGGGTCACGTCCAGGTCTCCGATTTTTGAGGTGAGAGTATTGACCTCACGATTCAGCTCCTGAACGATAAAATCCATTTTCTTTCCGTTGGAGATCCCGTTTTCCAGCATCTCCTTCAACGCGGTGCAATGGGAACGGAGACGGACCAGCTCCTCGTCCACGGCGGTTTTGTCCGCCATAATGGCGACCTCGGTCAGCAGGCGTCCTTCGTCTACCGCCCGTTCTCCCAGAAGCTCCTCGATACGGGAACGCAGGCGGGCCTCGTAGTCAGACATCAAGGTGGGAAGATGAGCCTCCACCCGCGCCGCAAGATCGGTCAGCTCCCCACATTTGGAAATAATATCCTCCGCAAGGCGCTGTCCTTCGGACTCCCGCTGGGAAAGAAACGCGGCAACGGCCTCTTCCACCACAGAGCGAATATCATTCCACACCTCGGCGGCGTCCTCCTCCGCGGTATCCGTTGTAACGACCGAGGGGAAGCGGAGAACGGTGGAGGCGGTAATATCGTCCCGTAATCCATTTTCTTCTGCGGCGGAACGCAGGGCTGACAAATATTTGGAGAGAAGCTCCTTATCCACACAAACGGAGGTATCGCCCCCCTCTTCCCGCTTGACGGTCAGATTCAGGTCGATTTTCCCGCGGACGATAGAACGGCGAAGCTCCCCGCGAATGGGATCCTCCAAGGAAAGATAGGCACGGGGAATACGGGCGTTTAACTCAAAATACCGATGATTGACCGCTTTGATCTCCACCGTGATATCCCGAGGACCGATCACCCGCTGTGCTCTTCCGTAGCCTGTCATACTTCGAATCATAAGAACACCTCGATAATCTATTATGTATGCATTTATTTAATATATTATAATCGCACGGGACGGGTTTGTCAATCCCTTTTTTCCGTTTTTTCACAAAGATTTCACCCTTTTGAAACATTAGTGAGGAGAAAAACCAGAACAAAGAAGGCAAAAAAGACACAAAAAGCAAAAAAGAGACTTTTGTGAAAGTCTCTTTGCATCGATCGCATTTTATTCACTTAAGGCGTTCAAGGACGGCGGGCATAAAGTCCCGAAATGCGGCAGGAACGGCGTAAACCGATTCCAATTCTTCTCTGTTTGCAAAAACGAAGCCCTCGGGAAGATCGGGAGAATCCAACATAAGAACCTTGGAATCCATATCCCATTCAATATGAGAAAATACGTGTTTTCCCTTACCGATAGACCCTTCCTCCCGTCCCGAAGCACCCCATTGAGCGGGGTCAAAATCCGAAAGCTCGTTGGGAAATTCCCAAAGGTCGGAGAGCAAACCCTTTCGGGGGCGCCGACGTAAGGCGACGGTTCCGTTGTAGAAAAGGAAATATACCACGCGCTGCTCCACGCGGCGGGGCTTGGGCTTGGTTTTGACGGGGAGTTGAGAAATCAACCCCTGTTCTTTTGCAACACAATGACAAGAAACGGGACACGATTCGCACAAGGGAGAGCCATTGGGAAGGCAGACCGTGGCACCCAATTCCATCAAAGCCTGAGTGTATTCGGAGGTCTTTACTGCAGGCATTGCATCACGCAGAGCCTCCCTGCAACGCTGTCGGGTCTTCTCTGCCATAATATCGGAAAAATCTCCCGTAATACGGGACCAGACCCGCAAAACGTTTCCGTCCACGGCAGGTTGAGATTTCCCGAAGGCAATGGAAGAAATGGCGCCCGCAGTGTAATCTCCAACCCCTGGAAGCGCACGAATGGCTTCGTAGTCGGAGGGAAATTTTCCGTCGTAGTCTTCCATTATTTTGACGGCGGCCTTTTTCAGGTTTCGGGCGCGGGAATAATACCCTAACCCCTCCCAAAGCTTCATCAGTTTTTCATCGTCACATTGGGCAAGATCGGACAGGGTGGGCAGAGCATTCAAAAATCGTTGATAATAAGGAATTACAGCGGAAACCCGCGTCTGCTGCAGCATAATCTCGGAGATCCATACGTGGTACGGCGTAGGGTCGTCCCGCCACGGCATAGAACGGGCGTTTTGCTCAAACCACGAAAGCAGCGGATCGGTAATACGGTCAAAGCCACTCATAAAATTCCTCCGTATATTCACTTTAAATACTTCATATAAGAAAGATACGCAAACAGGCTCTTTCCTGCCATTATATCACAATCACACGGAAAGTTCAAGAGTTTTGTAAAATTTCCTCTTGACAAATGTTGAAAGAAATGGTAAAATAATACAGTAAAAGGGAGTAGCCGAAAGCCGCAAGGCTTTATTGCGAGCAGTCAATCCGGATGATTTCATCTCGGTTCTCAGGTACTGCAACGTATCGTGCGAGACTTTTGCAGTAGGAATGGATACTGCAAAGGTCTTTTTTGTTTAAAAAGAAAAAAATTTACATATTACAAAGAAAGGTTTGTGAAAATGAAACACTATTTTGAAACCACACAAGCGGTGCTTAAGGAAGTAAATTCCACGGAAAACGGGCTTACCTCTCAGCGCGCCGCAGAGTTGGGAATCGGAAAAAACAAGCTGGCGGAGGGGAAAAAGGTCTCTCTGCTTATGCGGTTCTTCAATCAACTGACCGACCCGATGATCATTATTTTGTTGGCCGCCGCTTTGATTTCGGGCGTGACGTCTTTCCTGGGACCTGAGCCTGAATTTCCTACGGACACTATCATCATTCTGTTCGTCGTTTTGCTGAACGCGATTTTGGGCGTGGTACAAGAAAGCAAAGCGGAAAAGGCGCTGGAAGCATTAAAGGAAATGACCGCCGCAACCTCCAAGGTTCTGCGGGACGGAACGATGGTCCACGTCAAGAGTGAGGACCTTGTAATCGGCGACGTAATCCTGTTAGAGGCAGGAGATGCAGTTCCCGCGGACGTACGCATTTTGGAATCCGCGTCTATGAAAGTGGAAGAAGCGGCGCTGACGGGAGAATCCAACGCCATCACAAAGACCTCCGACGTTCTTCCCCAAAGCGGTAAGGATTGTCCTCTGGGAGACCGCAAAAATATGGCATATATGGGAAGCACCGTGGTTTATGGTCGCGGAAAGGCGGTAGTTACCGCCATCGGAATGGACACGGAAATGGGGAAAATCGCCTCTGCCCTGTCTCAAGCAGAGGACGAACAAACTCCGTTGCAGAAGAAGCTTTCTCAATTAAGCAAGATTCTGACGTGGCTGGTTCTCGGCATCTGCGTATTCATCTTCGCGTTCACCATTCTTAAGGATTGGGGCGTTATCTTTGCGGGAAGCTCCATCAATTGGATGATGATGCTTGACACCTTTATGATCGCCGTTTCTCTTGCGGTTGCCGCGATCCCCGAGGGATTGGCAACGGTGGTAACCATCGTTCTTTCCATCGGTGTAACCAAGATGTCCAAGCGAAACGCCGTTATCCGCAAGTTAACGGCAGTAGAAACCTTGGGATGCACTCAGGTCATCTGCTCCGACAAAACGGGAACACTGACCCAGAATAAAATGACCGTCGTGGACCACTACGGCGACAATGAAGCGCTTTTGGCCGAGGGTATGGCCCTTTGCTCCGACGCGGAATGGACCGACCACGGAAGCGAAGGCGAGCCGACGGAGTGTGCCTTGGTCAACTATGCAGCAAGCCTGAATATGAAGAAGCCTGCGCTGAAGGCTGCGTCTCCCCGAATCGGAGAAGCACCCTTCGATTCCTCCAGAAAGATGATGTCCACCGTTCATCGGACCTCGGGTGGCATCGTTCAATACACTAAAGGCGCGCCCGACATCATTCTTTCCCACTGCACGACCGTGCTGAAGAACGGGGCTCGCGTGCCTATGACCGAGGAGATTCTGAAGGAAATCCTCGGAGCGCAAAAGGAAATGTCCGACCGTGCTCTGCGCGTTTTGGCGCTGGCAATCAAATCCCATTCAGCAGAGCCCGCCTCCTACGAGCCTGAGGATCTGGAGCAAGATCTGACCTTCGTTGGACTTACGGGAATGATCGACCCCGTCCGTCCCGAGGTCAAGGCGGCCATTGAAAAGTGCCGCTCCGCAGGGATTCGCCCTGTAATGATCACGGGGGACCACATTGACACGGCGATTGCCATCGCAAAGGAGCTGAATATCCTGACCGACGCTTCCCAGGCGATTACGGGAGCACAGCTGGACGAGGTTCCCGAAAGCGAATTTGAATCCATCGTGGAACGCTATTCGGTCTACGCCCGCGTTCAACCCGAGCACAAGGTCCGCATCGTCAAGGCGTGGAAGGCCAAAGGAAAGGTCACGGCAATGACGGGCGACGGCGTCAACGACGCACCGTCCATCAAGAGTGCGGATATCGGCATCGGAATGGGAATTACGGGGACTGACGTTACGAAAAACGTAGCGGATATGATCCTTGCCGACGACAACTTCTCCACCATCGTTACGGCAGTGGAAGAGGGACGCAAGATCTACGACAACATCCGCAAGGCGATTCAATTCCTTTTGGCATCCAACTTGAGTGAAGTGATCTCCATCTTCACCGCAACGATTTTGGGCTTTACCATTCTTCACCCCATTCACATTTTGTGGATCAACCTGATTACCGACACCTTCCCTGCCCTTGCCTTGGGCGTGGAAAAGAGCGAGCCCGACATTATGAACCGCAACCCCAGAAATTCCAACGAGGGTATTTTTGCGGGCGGCGTTGGTGTAGACGTAGTGTATCAGGGACTTTTGGTATCGGTTTTGACCTTGGCATCTTACTTCCTCGGCATCGTGGAATCCCACGGCGATCCCGAACACGGCGTGACGATGGCGTTCCTGACGATGTCTATGGCAGAGATCTTCCACTCCTTCAATATGCGGTCCCAAAGGAAGTCCATTTTCGCTTTGAAGAGCCACAACACGATGCTGTTCGGAGCAATGCTGGCTTCCTTGGTTCTGACCACCGCAGTCATCTATATTCCGTTCCTCAAAAATATCTTTGAATTCACCACCGTTTCCGCGGCAGAGTATTTCACCGCTATGGGATTGGCCCTTTTGGTGATCCCCGTGGTTGAGATCGTGAAATTCTTCCAGAGAAAGCTCGGAAAATAACCCAAAAAGGCGTGTGAATTGCGCATCACCCTTGACATTTCTCGGAAAATGTGATATACTGTTGAAAATGAATTTGCATTTTCAGAGAGGGATCTACCGATCATGAAAGAACTGTTCAAGCTACGCACGATTTTGTGTTGGATCGCCACCATAGGAGCCTATTGGCTTACGGCTCTTTTGTTTCCGTATAATTTCTACTATCAGGATACCTTTATTCCTGCTATGTCCCTTGCGGAAATTCTGATCTTCGGAGGAATTACGGCAGGATTGGGAACGGTAATGCATCTTCTGATGCAGGGTGTCAGTGCCCTTGGGAAATATATCGGAATGAAAAAGAACCTGATCCTGTACTTCGCGTACTATTTTGCCATCTGCTCCCTGTTTGCGTGGGGATCCGATCAATGTCTTTCCTTTATTAAAATCGAACCCTTCGGCATTTATCTGCTGTTGGGATTCTTCCCCGCAATGCTCTGCTCTATCATTTATTCGTATCACGTGAGTCATTGCACGGTGGATGAGGCAAAGAAATAAAAAATTAAAAGCATCTGAAACGGAGCAAGTTTTGTACTTGCTCCGTTTTTTTGGATCGATGAGAAGCAGGCACTGTGCTTGCGCCGTTTTTTTGGAACGGTGTGGAGGAGGTTTTGTGCTTGCTTCGCTTTTTCACACCAAAACGGGGGAACGGCATATAAATGGAATGAGCAAACTTCGGTTTTGCCATTATGATTCAAGGAGGAATCAAGGAAATGCCGACAAACAGAAATACCACCCCTGCATCGGAATTCCGCGAAGCGGTATGCGTAAACGTAGACCGTATTTACGACTGCTGCAAGGATCGGGATTGTATGCAGGATTTGAGAGTCTATCTTTCCGACCGCGATCAGGAGGTTCTGGAAAACGCCGTAAGCATCAAAGCGGGGCAGGCGGAAATTCTGTGGTCCTACATAGACGTAGAACCGCTGAGCTTCAACAACGGGTTTTATACCGTTGACGTTCAATTCTTTATTCGGGTTACCTTTGACGTATGCCTGGGCCAGGGGCGCCCGCAACGCATCGAGGGATGCGTTGCGTTCAACAAAAAGACCGTTCTTTACGGCAGTGAGGGCGGAGCGAGAATCTTCACCTCGGAATACGCACCTCAAGGCTGTGACCGCAATCTTGAGGTAAGAAGCAATCGCCCGCGGGCAACCGTAGAGGTGTTAGATCCCATCGTCCTTGCAGCCCACATCAGCGATCCCTGTGATCCGTGTGGATGCGATACCATTGACGTTGCCTCCATCCCGGGATACATTCATTCCTATTTCGAAAACGAGCTGTGCAACCGCGAGGGCTGCCGCCGTCTTTACGTGACCCTGGGATTGTTCTCTATCGTACGGCTGATGAGAGAGGTTCAGCTGCTGATTCCCGCTTGCGATTTCTGCATTCCTGAAAAGGAAAGCTGTTTCCCCGACGAGCAGGATCCCTGCGGTCTGTTCGGACAAATGGAATTCCCGCTGGATCAATTCTTCCCACCCAATAAAAACGGCAGCTGCGCAGAAGATTGCTGAGTCCTTTCCGAAAAGGGCGCCTGCTCCGCGCAGGCTCGACTTGCTAAAATTTAAGGCTCTTGGCTTGAATTTTCCGTTATCCGCAAAAAAAGGAGACCGTATTCGTGTCTGCATTCTTAGCGGAGGAATAGGCGGCGGAAGTACCGAGGCATTGATTTGCCTCGGTATTTCTGTTTTTGTGGGGTTACGATGCGATAGCATCGGATGTTCTTACGGTAATTTGTTACGTGATAAACCTTGCCGCCGATCTCATGCTCACTCTGAAGACCAACGTAGTTTTCCTTCTGCGCTTCATAGTAACGAGCGAATGCTTCGGGATCCTGATAGCCTGTTTTGCCGTGTGTATCCCTAAATAAAAACTGAATTGTTAGCAGAATTCTTTTGAACCATCCGGCATTTATATACTCGTCACGAACGAACCAAGTGGAGAGAAACTCATCCTCTTTCCTCTGATTTTCCGCTTCTATCTCACAGCGCTTTTGCTGAACTTCTTCCCAATCTTCAACGCTTTCTCCGTTACGAAGACGAGTGCGGTCATCGTGAAAGAGACAGCATATTCGCTTCCATATTTTTTTAAAAGTCATTTTATTTTTTAAACCTCCATCAAATATATTTGCAAAAATAGTTATTGTTTTTCAGAGAATATTTTTCAATCAATGCGCAGAAAATCGAAGCATTTTTATAAAAATATTTTAAATTGCTTCAAGAACAACAAGAGAATACTCAAAAAGCCTTTCAAAAGCCCGTGCACGCGTTTTTTGAAATAGTGCACACTGTAACGCGCAAGTGATTCGTTAAAGCTCTTCAAATCGCCTTAAATCTCGTTAAAGCTCGCGAACGGCGTTGCCGGTCGCTGTGAATTGCGGGCAATGTCGCACGCCTTTATCCTGCTTTGAAATCGGAAATCGGTGACCTTGAGCATCTCCGCGAAAAACCATCTCAAATTCCGCTTTTTATTTGTTTACTGCGTAATCGTTTTTGCACGTTGAACAAACATACTTCAAGCCGATTTCCAACCATCTTTGGTATTTGACATTATAACACAATAATATTGTATTGTCAATAGTTTTATATAACACTTTTGGAGTTTCATCTTGACAACTACAAGGATATATGATAAAATAAATCAGCAATACAATTGGAGGTATATCAGTATGAGCTTTATTGGCGAACAGATAAAGAAGTACCGTAGTATAAAAGGCATGACTCAGCAGGACATCGCTGATGCGCTCGGTGAGAGCTCAGGTAGAGTGATCTATAACTGGGAGAAAGGAATCGGTCGTCCTGATTGTGATAAGTTGGCGAGACTCTGTGACCTACTTGGCGTATCTGCAGATGAGCTGATCGGATGCAAATCCATGGCACAGCGCCCTACCGCTACTGAATGGGGTACGTTACAAAAATACCGCGCCCTTGATGAGCACGGTAAAGAGGTTGTTGATTATTTGATTGACAGCGAATATAAGCGCGTGGCTGCACTTGCGAGAAAACCCAAGCCTCGTATGCTGAAAATAGATTGGTACACGTTCCCTGCATCGGCAGGCACGGGCAACATTCTCGACAGTGATCTGGCTGAAGAACTTCTCGTTCCCGAAAGTGCAGAGGCAGAACAGG
>JAGAOB010000085.1 GCA_017623895.1 Clostridia bacterium | reverse complement strand
TTGTCAAGTGGGTTTTTGCATTTTCTTATATCTTGTACACAAAAGTTATCCATAAATTTAATAACTTTGGTCATAATAAACAAAAATTCAGTGCAGACAGGGGCACGAACCTAACGCTTGACGCTTATTTATACATTTATAATGGTAGCAATCGCGATGGTTCGGGGTCATCCCCCGACGCGCAAGTAAAACAAGCAAAAAACGAATCAAAATCTTCTTCTATCGCACAGACGCAAACCGCATCGGAATGTCTCGAAAAAAGAAAACCACGGACATTTTTCCCGTTTTTTCGGTGTTTTACCGAGATTTCACAAAAAGTTCTATACCAATTCGGTTTATTTTCACACATTTTGTAAAAAAGTATGCTATAATGGACTCACATCGCAGGAATGCAGTTTTCCTGCATTCACTGCACGAACACAACACACAAAAAATCACGCAACAGGAGTGTCCGCTATGCAGTATCAAAAGATCAGAGATCTTCGGGAAGACCACGATCTCACACAAACAGACATCGCCCAGATCCTCAGCTGCTCTCAAGTGTGCTATTCTCGTTACGAGTTGGGCGCCAGAGACATCCCCACCGACGTGCTGATTCGCCTGTCGAATTTTTATAACGTTTCGGTGGACTACCTGCTCGGTCAGAGTGAGAATCCCAAAAGACGATGAAACGAAAGGGCCTGCAGCTGCGTTCTGCAGGTCTTTTGTTTTTAAGGAGAATTTTATGAAAAACACGACGCTTTGCTACCTTTATCGAGACGACGAGGTGTTGCTGCTTCACCGCGTGAAGAAAGCACACGACCTGAACGAAGGGATGTGGGTGGGCATCGGCGGCCATTTTGAGGAAAACGAATCTCCCGAGGAATGTGCGTTGCGGGAGGTTCGGGAAGAGACGGGGCTTACGATGACCGAATTCCGCTATCGCGGCATCGTCACCTTCGTCTCCGACCGCTACGAGGGAGAATATATGCATCTTTTCACGGCAACGAAGACCACAGGAACGCTCAACGAGGATTGCAACGAAGGAATCCTGCAATGGGTCAAAAAAGAGCGGTTCGCGGAACTCCCCCAATGGGAGGGCGACAAGATCTTTTTGAAATTGCTTGATGACAACGTCCCCTTTTTCTCTCTTAAGCTGGAGTATGTGGGAAACGTCTTGAAGAAAGCCACGTTGAACGGGACGGAACTGTAACTCAACAAATAAAAAATGCAGAATTCCTCATCGGTTTTCTGCATTTTTTATATTCTTTACAGCGGTTTGGATTGAATTTTTGCATATCGGCGGGGATACTGTTCAGGGGTAGGCTTCGTTTTTTCAAATACGATCAGCATACGCCTCAATGCATCCCGGGGCATACAAGCAAAGGGATCCTTCAAAAAGAACTCCCGAACCTCCGTTACCGACGCACCCAAGCATGCTCCTGCATTCTTTGCCTGCTCCAGCTCTTCCCTGCCACCGACGGATTTCAGTGCACAAAACCGTCCCCCCACCGAAACGAGAGGAAGGCACAGCTCGCAAAGAATATTCAGCGGAGCTACGGCTCTGGCAGTTACAAAATCAAAGGCCTCCCGATATTCGGTATTTTTCCCCAATTCCTCCGCCCGTGCGGTCAACGTATTCACACCTTCCAAGCCCAACAGAGAGGCCGTCTCGGCAACGTACCGCATTCGCTTCTCCGTTGAATCCACGGCGGTGATCCGCAGATCAGGACGAAGGATCGCCAAGGGCAGAGTAGGAAATCCTGCCCCCGCTCCAATATCACAGACCGTATCTCCGATCTTCGGCAGATCGGCAATGGCAGCACAATCCGCATAATGCTTGACGGCAATTTCTCTCGGCTCCGTGACGGCAGTCAGATTCATCTGTCCGTTCACCCGCAGCATTTCGTCGGTGAGGAAGGAAAACAGTCTTCCTTGCTCCTCCGACAACTCCAGCTGATTCGCAAAAAAGACGCGGGTAAGATCCGTACTAAAATTTTGATCCATAATACGCCTCCATTATGGATTTCAGTATAACATACCCCCGAACTTTTGTCAAGAATTTCCGTAAAAATTGCAACTTT
Source organism: Clostridia bacterium (assembly GCA_017623895.1). Classification (GTDB taxonomy): domain Bacteria; phylum Bacillota; class Clostridia; order Oscillospirales; family UBA644; genus RGIG995. The sequence continues at coordinate 20,923 of JAGAOB010000085.1, read as the reverse complement.
TTTTGAAACTCGACAAAAGAGATTGACTTTCGACATTTAGGGTGTTATAATAGGTTATATGCAAATTACCAGGAGATATTGAGATATGAAAAAGCGATTTCCGCGGAAAGGATTGCTTGTAGCGCTGGTCTTACTGCTTTTAGCAGCGGGATCGGTGACATTTGCCTGGCTGACCAGGGATCCCGACGATACGCCCGTCACGCCTCCGCAAAATTCCACCGAGACTACAACCACATCCTCTGAAGAAATAACCGAAAATACCGTGACCGACTCGGAAGCGTCCAACGTAACGGAAACCGAGAGCAACTCTCCTTCCGAAACGGAATCCATCCAAAGCGAGACGGATCGTTCCGACGAAACACAGACCGACACAACCGACTCTGCTACGACCGATCAACCGACGACCTCTACCATCCCGATGTCCTCGGTAACCGGAACGATTACACCGCCTGCTGACGGAAGTCCGAAACGCATCGCGTTTACCTTTGACGACGGTCCGTACGCCCCTGTTACCCGCGCCATCGCCGACGAATTCGCCAAGTACGGTGGGAATTGTACCTATTTCGTAGTAGGGAATCGGATCCACGGAGATTGGCAGGAAGCCGTGCGTTACGTTGCAAGTATGGGAAACGAAATTGCCATTCACGCTTATACCCACGAACACTACTACGACCGATGCAGCAACGACATATATCTGTACGAGCTGCAAGCAACGGCAGACGCGATTTACAACACCGTCGGGGAATTCCCGACACTGATGCGACCCGTAGGAGGATCGATCACCACAGAGAGGATCGCAAATTGCCCCTACTCGGTAATCAAATGGAACGTGGATACCAAGGATTGGTATTACAAAAAAAACACTGACACTATCGTACAAAACATTCTTTCCAACGTCACCGACGGCGATATTATTCTGATGCACGACATTTATCAGAACACCTTGGAAGCGGTAAAAATCGTCCTGCCGATTTTGGCAGAGCAGGGATACGAGTTCGTCACGGTATCGGAGCTTCTGGGCGAAGAGATCGAGGTCGGAAAGGTATACAGCAAAGCATATTGATGAAAAAAGACAGATAGGAAAACCTATCTGTCTTTTTTGAATTATAACACAATTTTTGATACCAAAGTGTCTTGGTGCATTTTCTGCACAACTCGATCATTTTGGTGCAAAACTGAAATGTTTGGTGCATTTAATCGTCAAAAGAAAAATCATCTTGATGATTCAATGTTTCTTCGTCGATAAATCCTGCAACAACTTCTTTTATGTCAGGAGCGTGAATTTTCAGGGGTTCACCCTCATAATCGGTTACGGCAACCATACCATAATCATACCACGAGGTGAGCTCTAACTTCTCACGTTCCCAATCTCTGCCTTTCTTGCACACTAATGATAACTTTGTAATGTAAGCATCTTGCTCACCGATATCAAGACCGTGCGACCAAGTGAATTTGTCCAATTCCGTGGAAGTGGTTACTTCGATCGCAACGATTTCTTTGCCAATAAGACTACCGAACAAAACATTCGGGTGAAATGTTCTTCTATTGGTTCCGAACTTAATATCCTTTGGGATTGTGTTAAGTTCCATACGAACACAACTGCCTTCGCTATAATCAATACCAAGGATATCGCCGTCCTCAAACTCAATCAAAAAAGGTTCATCAATCTCGGCATATCTTGAAATATAAACTCCCTCTGGCAAGAATGGGAACGGACCTTTCGAAGTAATGAGATTTTCTTTAACCATTCTTTTGATAGTATTATAAATCGCTTCTCCAATGTTATCGTCAGTCCAGTTATAGCCCATCCCGACAGAGTAGAATCCCTTAATCACTCTGCCTTGCAATTTTAGTTCTTTAATTTTGGCCATAACTTCTTCGTGTGTTTGAAGAACAGGAGCAGACCACTCCCAAAATGAAAACTCATTATTTTGGAATTTGTTTTTTCCATCTGAAAGTACCATTTTATCTCTCCTTACAATTTTTTATCATTATATCACATTATCTGTCCAATAAAAAGGACTATGACACTTATCTTTGTCACAATGACACGAATCTTTAAAATAAGTGTCATTGTGTTTTTTCAGAGGCAAGAGAGAGGTAGGTTTGAGTCACTCAACTTCGACTTTGGTGTGGTCAATTTTGATACAATGAAACTAATCTTTTGTGCCGAAGTGTCACAAGCCCTTATACCGCAAGATTTTTCAGACATAGAAAAAGCACGATAGTTGCAATACCAATGGTATCATAACTATCGTGCTAATATGGTGCGGTCGGGGGGACTTGAACCCCCACGAGTCTCCTCACTACCACCTCAAAGTAGCGTGTCTGCCGATTCCACCACGACCGCGGATATGTAATTTTAACGCCTATATATTATAGCAACTTTGTCGGCGTTTGTCAAGGGGTAAATTTGAAAAAAATCGGAAATTATAAAAAATTTCCTGCAAAGCGGACGGTTTTTTCGGTAATACTATTACCAAATTCGGAAAAGGAGAAAGGAATATGCTGATGCTGAATCGAAAAAATCATTGCAAGGGGACGCTGGGCACGGCAATCGTCGTGATCGCCGCCGCTCATATTGCCGCGGGAATCCTTCTTTGCAAGGGAACCTGTCAGCCGACGAGCTCTTTACAGAAAATGGCAAAGCGGGCGAAGCGCACCGTGATGGGGTTGATTCGGGAGTTCGTTTGATTTTCAGGCGGATTCTGTAGAGGGTCAAAACATTCACATTTTGTATAAAGAATATTTCGCAAAACGGACGGCTTCGGCTGCCCGTTTCCTTTTTGTTTCTTTTTTGCTTCTTTTTTCGGCAAGGAGGCATTTGCTTCTGTAGACGGTTGACATCCACTGTTTCTTGTGGTATAATCATGGTAGAAAAAATCCAAATATCGGAGGAAATTATGGACAAGAAGGTTGCCCTGCGAAAAATCGGAACGCGAACCAATCGCGGAATTGTCTTGGGAATTGCTTTAGCTATTCTGCTGATCGGCTTTGTAGCAGCCGATGCGATAGCGTTTCAATCCGAGACGCCCGAAATTCGTAAAGATCTGATCTCCTACATTACCGAAACTGCGGAGTTGAATATGCTGATGGATTCGGACAAGATCGGGCAACGCATCAGCGACGAGGACCGCAAGGAAATGGAAGCGGGATTGACGGAGATCCTCAACCGATATTATGCAGATTCCTCCCTCGCGGAAACGATCACGGTGTACGACGGATACGACACCGGGGAAATTATGGAGGAGCTTTCGGTTTGGTTTGATCGCACCGCCTGTATGGAGGTCACTGAAGTTCGCGTTTTCGACACGGCGGAGGAATTTCAGATTTCCTTTGAACGGCAGGGGTATCGCTTTGCCCGCGTTCGGATCAACGATCTTCCGATGGAAATCGATCTTTGCACGGGAGTCAACAGTCCCGAACCCTTTCTGGGGGGAGGTCCGGGATATTTGATCGATCCGACCTATCCCCACGGATGGCCCGGGAGAAAAAAGACCTTGAAGTTTTTCCTCTCGGGAAACGTTTACCTGACCAGCGTTGAGGGAGAATGGAAGATTCTTATGTCGGACTTTTACACTAAAACAACGACGGAGGCGAAATGATGGACACGGCAGTACATATCTCGAAGCCCGACGTGGTTCTGAATATTGAGAATTTGTCCAAATATTTTGGCAAAAAGCAGGTCCTTCACGATATTTCCTTCCAGACCTATGCGGGGGAGGTTTTTGGCTTTCTCGGTCCCAACGGTGCGGGAAAAACCACGCTGATCAAAACCGTGGTGGGGCATCTGATGGCAGACGGAGGCTCGGTCTCCATCTGCGGAAAAACCTTGAAAAAGGATTTTGAGGGGGCTATGGCCTGCGTGGGCGGGATCATTGAAAACCCCGAATTTTACAAATATATGAGCGGATACGACAATCTGCTGCAATACGCCCGCATCCGCGGAGTAAACGATCCCAATCGGATCCGTGAGGTGGTACATCGCGTAGGGTTGGATCTGCGTATTCACGATAAGGTAGGCCGCTATTCCTTGGGGATGCGGCAACGCCTCGGCGTGGCACAGGCGATCTTGCACCGTCCCAAGCTGTTAATCCTGGACGAGCCGACCAATGGTCTGGATCCCGCGGGGATCAAGGATCTGCGGGACATTCTCAAGGGAATTGCCCACGAGGAAGGAGCCTCAGTGTTAGTCTCCAGCCATCTGATGAGTGAAATGGAATTGATGTGCGATCGGGTAGGAGTTATCGTCGGCGGGGATCTGATTGATGTGAAGTCCGTGGAGGAATTGGTTTCTGCCACAGCCACGGATAAATCCGATTATATCTTCGTAACGGGGGACGGAGCCGCGGTGGCGATGCTGTTGGACTTTATTCCCGACGAAAGCAAAACGCTGACGGAAGACGGAGATCTGGAGATCGTCATTCCAAAGCGGGAGGAAAAGGAACTGCTTTCCCGCATCAACCGTGCCGTCATTCAGGCGGGGATCGACCTTTACAGCGTATCACCTAAGGAAAACAAGCGTCTGGAGGACGTGTTTATTGAATTGACCGGCGGAGAGGGGGACGTTCAGATTGGGTAAGATGTTTAAGCTGATCAAAAACGAGATTATCAAGCTTTTGAAGCGAAAATCCCTTCTCGTAATGCTTCTTGTCATTGCCTTCGTGGCCGTAGGCGCCGCGGTGCTGTTCAATTATAATCGGGAGATCGACGAAACCTCTTCCGACGAATATCTGGTGGGAAAATGGAAAAAGGAAATTGAGGATCTTGAGCGATTCTTTGCCCCCGATCACTATCTGGACAACGCCTACGCGGACAATTCCACGCGGGGAAAGCAATACCGCAACCGTTCCGAAATGCTGCAGTTTTTGGTGGACAATCACTATTCTCCCTACGATTGGCGGTATACGTCGGGACTGATTCAGGCGATGTTTGACCATAAGCTCCAAATGGATATGAATTATAATTACGAGCATCACAAATCGGAATACGACCGTCTGAAGGCCCTGGCAGACTCGGACGACTGGAAGACCTATTACAGAGAATTGGCAGAGAATGCGGAGGAAAACTATCTTTATCTTCACCCCATTGCCGAGGCAGAGGTCAAGGATGCGGCTTGGTTTGAATACGAATACCGCACACAGAACGATTTTCGTCCCGGCGAGGAGCCGTGGCGCGATCAGTTGATCGAATCCGTGGTTTCTTCAAAGATTTCCCTTGCCTACTTCGCCCAAGAAGAATACGAGCGAACCCACCTTGAATACACTCCGCCTCTGGGGCGGGATCCTGCGATGGAAAAGCCCGATCTTACCTTAAAACAGGTTGCGGAAAACCGAAAATCGGTGGCCGACAAGCTGGCGGTTGCCACCTATCGCCTGGAGCATAACGTCAAAACCGACGTAGGCTCGGTATTCGGCGAGGTCCCCGTCCTTTCGGGAGGAAAGGTCTCTCCGTTCTGGGAATGCTTTGCCACATCCTCGGAATTTATTTTAGCCATCGGCGTTTTGGTCATCATCGTAGCGGGACAGATCGTAGCGTCGGAATTTTCCTCGGGTACTATTAAATTTCTTTTGGTCAATCCTGTCAAGCGGTGGAAGATCGTCATTGCAAAATACGTCACCGTGATCCTTCTTTCCGTCGTCTTCACGTTGCTTCTTTATATCGCCTCCGCATTGGCATCCCTTGCCTTTTTCGGAGCAGATGCATTGGGCGACGTCATTGTGCGCGTGGAAAACGGCGTTGCTTGGGGAATCTCACCGTACCTTGCGATTTTGGGAAATTACGGCTGGGCCTTCGTGGAGGTTTTGGTGATTGCCACAATGGCGTTTGCCATTTCCTCGTTGCTTCGCAGTACGGCAATCTCCATCGGAGTGGGGCTTTTCGTTTATCTTTCGGGAACGGCTATCGTAGAGGTGCTTGCCACGTTCGGAATCGATTTCGGACGGTATTTGCTGTTTGCCAATATGGATCTGCCCGCCATCGTGAAAAACGTTGCGGTCTTCCCAAATCAGACCCTCCCCGAGGCGATCATTCTCCTTACGGGGCATATGGTCGTGTTCCTTCTCACGGCGTGGGACGGATTTGTCCGTCGGGAAATCTAACGCTTCTGTATTGAATATCATATTTTTCCGAATTGCGGGTATACTACCGTCAACACCATTGTGAAAGGACGGTCCGAAAAATATGATTGAACAGGATACAATAAAGCTCTTGCGGGAATGTGACGCAGGCGTAAAAATGGGGGTCTCCTCCATCGACGACGTTTTAGACGCGGTGCACAGCAAGGGATTGAAAGACTATTTAATGCAATGCAGAAACGAGCACGTAACGCTCAACGACGAAATTCAGGCTGCCTTGGAGCGCTTCCACGACGACGGAAAAGACCCGAATCCGATGGCCAAGGGAATGTCTTGGGTCAAGACCAACGTCAAGCTTGCGGCAGATCCGTCGGATGAAACGGTGGCAGATCTGATGACCGACGGCTGCAATATGGGTGTCAAATCCCTGAACCGCTATCTGAACGAATACGAAGCCGCCGACGAAACGGCGAAGGATATCACCAAGCGACTGATCAATCTGGAAGAAAAGCTGGCGGTGGATATTCGGAAATATCTCTAATTTCCTCACCCCCCCTTGACAAAGAAAAAAAAATGTGCTATTATATACGGGTAGCAAAGGCGATGATGAAGAGAGTAGCCCTCCCCGAGCATTCAGAGAGAAGAACGTTTGCTGTGAGTTCTTTATGCAGGGGTCGTGTGAAGACCACTTCGGAGCCGCAGCGCCCAACCGAATGATGTAAATCGAACGAATCAAGTCGAACGAAGTAAGTCGAACGAATCAAGTCGAACGAAGTAAGTCGAACGAATCAAGTCGAACGAAGTAAGTGCTGCCGTACCCTCGGCGTCAACGGGGTCAATGAGTGAAATGTTAAGGTGGAACCGTGCAATTTTTGCACCCTTAAGGCAAAAGCTTTAAGGGTGCTTTTTATTTTGTAACATAAGGAAAGGAAGATACATTATGAAAATTCTGTACAACGACGGGCACGTTGCCGAGTGTCCCGAACAGGAGCAGCTTCACGTGATTCGTCATACCGCCGCCCACATTATGGCGCAAGCCATTCAGCGGCTTTGGCCTCACGCGGATTTTGCCTACGGGCCTGCCACGGAACGGGGATTTTACTACGACGTGGATCTGGGAGACGTAAAGCTGACCGAGGAGGATCTTCCCCGCATTGAAGCGGAAATGAAGAAGATCACCAAAGAAAATCTTCCCATCAAAACCTTTACCCTGTCTCGGGAAGAAGCCATCAAGCTGATGCAGGAGCGAAAGGAAAAATACAAAGAAGAACACATCGGAGATCTCCCCGAAGATGCGGTGATCTCGTTCTATCAGCAGGGGGATTACATCGATATGTGCGTCGGTCCCCACCTGACCTATACCAAGGGAGTCAAGGCCTTTAAGCTGACTCAACAGTCGGGGGCTTATTGGAAGGGCGATAAGGCAAACAAAATGCTCACCCGCATCAACGGAATTGCGTTCCCCAGCCAGGCGGAATTGGACGAGTACGTCACCCAAATGGAGGAGGCAGAAAAACGGGATCACAATAAGCTGGGCCGTGAGCTGGAATACTTTACCACCGTCGATTCCATCGGTCAAGGGCTTCCCATTCTGTTGCCCAAGGGATCGAGAGTCATTCAGCTGCTTCAACGCTGGGTGGAGGATCTGGAGCAGAAGCACGGTTATCTTTTGACCAAGACACCCTTGATGGCAAAGCGGGATCTGTACCGTATTTCGGGGCACTGGGACCACTATTTGGACGGAATGTTCATTCTGGGCGATCCCAACGACGAGGAAAAGGAATGTCTTGCCCTCCGTCCGATGACCTGCCCGTTCCAATATCAGGTTTATCTGAACAAGGCCCGTTCCTACCGCGATCTGCCGATGCGGTTGGGAGAAACCTCTACCCTGTTCCGCAATGAGGATTCGGGAGAAATGCACGGGCTGATCCGCGTTCGCCAATTCACCATCTCCGAGGGGCATTTGGTATTGCGTCCCGATCAGCTGGAGGCGGAATTTGCCGACTGTCTCAGCCTTGCAAAGGAAGTTCTGGGAACGGTGGGATTGCTGAAGGACTGCACCTTCCGATTCTCTCAATGGGACCCCAACAATACCTCCAAATACGAAGGCACCGCGGAGCAATGGGAAACCGCCCAAGCCATTATGGAAAAGATTCTGAACCATCTGGACGTACAGTACGAGATCGGCATCGACGAGGCGGCATTCTACGGACCCAAGCTGGACATTCAGTATAAGAACGTGTTCGGCAAGGAAGACACCATCGTCACCATTCAGATCGATATGCTTTTAGCGGAAAAATTCGGAATGTACTATACCGATTCCGACGGACAGCAGAAGCTTCCCTACATTATTCACAGAACCAGCCTTGGGTGCTACGAGAGAACTCTGGCATACCTCATCGAACGCTACGCGGGGGCACTGCCCACCTGGATGGCGCCCGAGCAGGTTCGCATCCTGACCATCACCGACCGTGCCAACGACTACGCCGATGACATCAAAAAGGAGCTTTTGGAAGCAGGCTACCGCGTCACGGTTGACGATAGCCAAAACACGCTGAAATACAAGATCCGCAACGCTCAAATGGAAAAGATTCCCTATATGGTCATTCTGGGCGACAAAGACATCGAAAACGGCACCGTATCCGTCCGTCACCGTTCGGGAGAGGATCTGGGAGCCATTTCCTTGGATGCGTTCAAGGAAACCCTCGCCGACGTGGTTGAGAACAAGCTGAAAAAATAATACAAAAAAAAGAGAGACCGATCTGTCGGACAGATCGGTCTCTCCTTTTTTATTTTATAATTTCTTGACCGCGAAGAAGCTTTTGAGTGTCGTTGATGACCTTGTTTACCTCGGTGATGCGCACGGTCAAGAACGCCTGTCCCATCACCTCTGCAAGGCAATTACGGGAATCTACGGAATAGAATTTGAGGGATCGAGAAACCCCTTTTACGGTGGTGTAGGTGATGGTCAGTATCGGTTCTGCGTTTTCGGGCATCGTGCCCTCCCCCGTGGGATACATTGCCATCATATTGGCGTAAAAATCGCGGAAGGATCGTCCGTCCACGGCAACGCCGTTGCAGGTGACCCGCAGGTCTTCCTTGTCGTCAGAATCGGCACCCGAAAGGGTGAAGGTGTATTCTCCCTGGGCGGAGGCCACGGAAAGGGATTGCAGGTTCGCGATATATTCTCCGAACAGCAGCTTGGATGCGTAGCGATAGGGGGTCCATTCCAGCCAAGAGAAGGTATCCTTCGGCATCGTGTAGACCACGGGTCTTCCCTCAAACATCACGTAGACCTGTTTATCTGCCGTCGTCCCAAGCCAATAGGTGACGGTGTATTCGCTGTACTGTCCCGAGGGCTTGGAGGAATCGTAATAGATATAGGCGGCCCCGTTATACATCGTGGGATTGGGGTCGGCGTAGACGGTGAGAACGATTTCGGTGCGATGCTCCCGATCCAGCCCGTATTGGACAAGATCTGCCTCATTCACGCACATCTGAACCACGTCGTCGGCAGAAAGATCCACCATCGTGGTCATCAACGATTCTATGGCGGCGCCCTCCACACCCCAAAGGTAAGGGGTCTCCATCGCGATGTTGCTGAAATAAACGCCCTCTACGGCTTTTTCTTCGTCGTTGGCTTGACGGAAGGAATAATTTAAGGTGGGGGATTGGATCGTCAAGGCGCGGAAGTCGGTGGCGGAATCGAAGGGCTTATAGATCTTCTTATCGCAATATTCAGCGACGGATTTCAAATACCGTTCGGCGAACAGCCGATCCATCAGATAGACCGCCGTCTCCCCCTGAACCGACATATAATAATACTCTCCCGTGGGGTTGGCGTCTCCGATGTGGAAGGTGACGCGGGCGTCACTGTACGCCTGAATGGTAATGGTAGCTTGAGGATCCTCCAGGCCGAAGCGGGCGAGATTCGTGCAATTCTCATCCACCACGGTATTCAGCGTCAGGGTCTCCACGCTGCGGAACAGACCCGTAGAGGAGGCGGACAACAGAGGAATGGTCTCGTATCCCACGATATAGACCTTCTCCCCCTCCATTCGTACCCGATAGGTTCCGTGGGGATTGGAAATTTCCATATAATCCACGTTCTTGGGAGAAAACCGATAGACGCGGATCCCCTCGTCGGTAACGGTGACGCCGAAGTTCAAATCTTCGGGCTCGGGGTCGGGGGTGGGTTCGATTTTTGAGATCAGAACGATGGCTACCGCCACAAGGGCACACACCAAAAGAAAGATTCCGATCACGAGCATTCGCTTTTTGATCATAGGTGTTTTCTTCTTCTCCAAATCAAAAGTCCGCAGCCAAGGAAGCATACGGGAACCACGGCGGCACTGACCACCCAAACGGCGGTGATCTGTGCATCATTTTCAAATTTCAAGGTATCGGTCAAAAGGCTGACGGTGGGGATATGGCTGAAGGTATCCTCGCTCTGGGCGGCCATAAAATGAACCAGCTGTGCCATATACTCCTGCGTCGCCTGATTTTCACTGTCCACGTTGGAGATAAAATAGTCGTCAACCAAGGAGGTGGACCCGAAGACCGCAACGGTGGTGGCAAAGGAATCCATTCCGTCGAAGCGCTTGCGCAAGGATAACAGACCAACGTCAAAGGGTCCCGATGTATCCCCTTCTTGCTTTTTGATGTTTGTAAAATCCTTACGAGAGGCGGCTTGGTAGCGGGAGAACGAGGTTTCCGACGTGGTCAACAGAGAGTAGACGTTCACACCGTTCTGCTCGGTAAAGAGCTTTTTCAGCGCCCGCGTCTTGCCCAGCTGCAGGTTCAGATCGTAGTTCCCCGAAGAAAGGGTCCCCGTCATCGGAGCAGCCTCCTCGGAATAATTCACGCGGAAGGTGGCGTTAGAGCCCGTCAGCGTGGTGCTGCGCTCGGGATCGTAGATACATTCGTCCTGAAGCGCGATCCCCCATTCTTCCAAATAATTGCGAAGTTCGGTATCGGAGCTGCAATAATCCAGGTCGGCGAAAACCATCATACTCTTTCCTTCCAGCTCGTTGTTGGAAAGGAATGCGTCGATTTTGGCAATATCGCTTGCGGAATATTGGCGGGAGGGATTGCAGACGACGATGAGCTGATAATCGTCGGAAATCTTTTCAACGGCGGTCAGCTCCAGCGAATCCACCATATACCCGTCGTCCTCCATAACCGCTTTGAAATAGAGCAACGCCTTTTCGCCGTGACCGCTGATTACGGCGATCTTCTTCATATCGGGGTTGGTCGTATAGCGAATACCCGTATTCAGGCGGTTTTCCAGCGCCAGATACTGCGTATCGGAAAAGAGAGAATAGCGGATATAACGGTATCTTCCCGTCTCGGGAGAATAGATGATCAGCACGGGGTCGTCCCCTAAATTGTCGGTGACGGGGAGATTGTTGCGGTCTCTGAAAAATTCGGGGTGGTAGTTATAATCCACGTAATATACCTTGACGTGGCTGTTGATCTCGGCATAACGGTCGAGGGTCTCCACGATATACTTGTGCACCGAGACTCCCAAGCCGGAGGTTGCACCCGTAGAGGCAGAGGTGGAATAATTCCGCCATTCCGCCTCGTCACCCAAAACGATAAATTCCACGTCGTGGGTCAGATCCTGCAGGTATTTCACCGTATCTTCGCTGACGGTGAACAGCTTCCTTTCGGTCAGATCCCATTGGAGATTGACGCGGTCGGATGCAAGCCCGACCAAGACGTTCAGCCCGATCATAAGGGCAACAAACACGATGGTAAAGGCGGTAGCGGCAGCGCCGTAACGCACCTTTGCCCAAAAGCTTTTCTTAACCTCAACGTGGTAGGCAAGCTCGGCGGTATCTTCCGAAAGAAGAATTCCCGTTTCCTTGACTTTCTTCTTCATTCCGACACCTCCTTAACGCCAACGGCGGCGTTCCAACACGCGCACCGTCAAAAACAAAAAGATCGCAGTAAAGGACAGGTAGAACACCACAGACTCCAAGGTGATGATGCCTCCTGCAAAGTTATCGTACCACAAAAACACGTTCATCTTTTGCATAATCTCGGGAAGCCACTGCAGCCATTGGGGGCACAGCGCACGTAGGAAGGACGCCACGAAATCCACCATCATCAGAAGAAGGAACACGGCGGCGGTTCCCCCTGCGGCAACGATGGGATTTTCGGTCAGACAAGACACGAACAGGGCGATGGAGATCATACAGCATCCGAGCAGCAGGGTTCCGACGAAATTGGAAAAATTCGTCCCCGCGTCGGACGTGCCGAAGATGTCGATAATGAAAACGTAGACCAGATTGATCAGGGTGCACGCGGTGTAAACGGTCATCCCGCCGAGGAATTTCCCCATCACCACCCCCGTAAGGCTTACGGGAGAGGTAAAGATCAGCTGATCGGTTTTATTTTTCTTTTCTTCCGAGAAAAAGCGCATTGACAAAATGGAAACCACGATGATTTCCACGATAAACAGCCACAGCCCGAAAAAGTTCCCCAGATAGCTGGTATTGTTCAGCATTACGAACAAGCAGAAGAACAGGGCGGACAAAAAGGAATAAATGGCAAGGAGCATATAGGCGGTAGAATTTCGGAAAAATCCCACAAGCTCCCGTTTCAGTACGGCAATCATTCGGCATTATCCTCCTTCGGTTCTTCGGCGGGGGAAGAAGCGTTCTGCCCTTCCTCCAGGGTGAGAGGCTCCTGCGGTTGATTGACCGAGGATTGGTCCACCAGCTTCAGGAAAATATCCTCCAAGGAAACGCCCACGGGCGTGATGACCAAAATATACCAACCCCGCTTTGCACATTCCTCAAACAGGGCGCGGCGGATGTCCACGTCCTTGTCTGCCTCGATCATTACGTCCACGGTACCGGGCTCCATTGATCCCTGCAGCTCCACCTTCAACATTCCGGGAATGGCAGAAAGCACGGGAACCACCTGATCCTGAGGGGCGGCGATGCGCACGGCGTAGCGGCTGTTTGCCGCGGCGGAACGGGCGAGGTCCTCGGTCAGGGCGTCTGCCACCAGATGTCCCTCGTTGACGATGATGACCCGCTCACAAATCGACTGAATCTCGGACAGCACGTGGGACGACAGAATGACCGTCCGCGTCTGTCCCAACTTATGGATAAGATTGCGGATTTCAACGATCTCTTTGGGGTCAAGTCCCACGGTGGGTTCGTCGAGAATCAAAATCTTGGGGTCGTTGATCAAAGCTTGAGCAAGCCCCACCCGCTGACGGTATCCCTTGGACAGATTGCGGATCATTCGATGCCGAACGTGGGAGATACGAACCACCTCACAGACCTCGTTCAGATGCTCCCGTCGGGGGAATTTGCACTTTTTCAGTCCGAACACGAAATTGAGGTATTCGCTAACGGTCATATCCATATACAGGGGGGGAACCTCGGGAAGATACCCCACGTATTCCTTTGCCTTTTCGGGGGCGTCCATAAGGTTGTACCCGTTGATATAGATCGACCCCACGGTAGGAGCGATATACCCCGTAAGCATATTCATCGTGGTACTTTTTCCTGCTCCGTTGGGACCTAAAAAGCCGATGATTTCTCCTCGGCGGACGGTAAACGTCAGGTTGTCTACGGCAGTCTTTTTCCCGTAGCGCTTGGTGAGGCCTGTGACTTCAATCATAGTAAAACTCCTTGAGAATCGATCATTCCTGAGAGGAAACGGCGGAAATTCCGAGAATCTTCAGTTGCTCCTCATCCACGGGGGCAGGACAGTCGGTCATCAGCTCGGAGGCGTTCTGAACCTTGGGATACGCCACAACGTCCCGCAGAGATTCGCAGCCCAGCATCTGCATAACCAAGCGATCCAAGCCAAGCCCCATTCCACCGTGGGGAGGTGCCCCGTAGCGGAAAGCGTCGGTCAGGTAGCCGAATTTTTCATAAGCCTCTTCGTCGGTCAAGCCCAAGAGGCGGAAAATACGTTTTTGCAATTCGGGATCGGTAATACGAATGGAGCCCGAAGCCAATTCGATGCCGTTGAGAACCAAATCGTAGCACTTTGCGCGAACCTTGCCCTTGTCGGATTCCAGATAGTCGAGGCACTCGTCAAGAGGCGCGGTAAAGGCGTGGTGCATCGCGATCCACGTTTGGGATTCTTCGTCGTATTCGAAGAAGGGGAACTCCACGATCCAGAGGAATTTGTATCCCTCCAGCTTCAGCTCCAGCTTTTTGGCAAGGTGGTTGCGAAGCATTCCGCAGGTGGTCAGCGCCTTGGTGTTGTTGGTGTCGGCGATAATCAAAACCACGTCTCCCGTTTTGGCACCCGTCGCCTGAAGAATGGCGTTCATTTCGTCTTCGGTCATAAATTTGGCAAAGGAAGACGTCGTGCCTTCCTCGGTCAAGCGGATCCACGCGATGCCTTTTCCGCCGACGCCCTTGACGTATTCCACCAATTTGTCGATCTCTTTTCGGGTCAGCTTGGAGACAGAATTTTCCGCTACGAACGCACGCACGGAGCCGCCTCCCGCAATAGCGCCTTGAAAGACGGCAAATCCGCAATCCCGCACGGTGTCGGTAAGGTCAATGATTTCCATTCCGAATCGGACGTCGGGCTTATCGGTCCCGTAACGCTCCATCGCCTCTTGATAGGTCATACGGGGCAGAGGCATAGGAATATCTACCCCCAACGCCTCTCGGAACACGCGGGAGATAAAGCCTTCGCCGATCTTGAGGACGTCTTCCACTTCCACGAAAGACATTTCCAGGTCGATTTGGGTAAATTCGGGCTGACGGTCGGCCCGCAGGTCCTCGTCGCGGAAGCAACGGGCGATCTGCATATAGCGGTCAAAGCCCGCAACCATCGAAAGCTGCTTGTACAGCTGGGGAGATTGGGGCAATGCGTAAAACTCGCCGGGATGGATGCGGGAGGGGACCAAGAAGTCCCGCGCTCCTTCGGGGGTGGAACGGATGAGGATCGGAGTTTCGATCTCAATAAATCCGTTTTCGTCGAAATAGTCGCGGGTGATTTTGGTCACCCGATGACGGAACAAAATGTTGCTTTGCAGATCGGGTCGGCGCAGGTCAAGATAACGGTGCTTGAGGCGGAGCTCCTCGTTTGCTTTGGAATTTTCCACAATTTCAAAGGGAGGGGTTTCGGATTTTCCCAAAACGGTAAGATCGGTAACGACAACCTCCACATCTCCCGTGGCCATTTTGGAATTTCGGGTCTCCTCACTGCGCATACGAACCACGCCCGTTGCGGTAATCACATCCTCCGAACGCAACGCGTAGGCCTGGTCGAACAATTCTTTATTTTCGTTTTCATCAAAGGTAAGCTGTAAAATCCCCGAACGGTCCCGCAGGGTGATAAAGATCAATCCCCCCAAGGGGCGACGGCGCTGGACCCATCCGTAAACGTGGACGGTCTTTCCTGCATCCGAGGCGCGAAATTCACCGCAATAAGCGGTACGGTTCAATTCTTTTCCCATAGTTGTATCGTCCTTTTATCATAATGGTAAGTCGTATCAGAATCGTGGCGCAAACGTAAGAATTTGAGAAGAATTTACAAACGGTCGAAAATTGCGTTTGCCCCATCGGCGAGGGTCGTTTCGAAGGGATCGCCCCCGTCCATATCCTTGACGGTGATTTTTCCGCTTTCCACCTCACTGTCTCCGATGACGACGACGAAGCGGGTGCCCGTTTTGTCCGCGTATTTCATCTGGGCCTTCAGAGAACGGTCCATCAAATCGGTTTCCGTACGGATTCCAAGGCCGCGAAGATCGGTTGCCAAGCGGTTTGCGGCAGCCACGGCGTTTTTCCCCATAGAGGCAACGTACACGCCCTTGCGGGAAAGGGAGGGAAACAGGCCCCGCTCCTTCATCACAGCGACCAAACGCTCCAGACCTGCGGCAAAGCCGAGACCGCAAACGCTCATCTTTCCGTCCAACTCGCAGACCAGTCCGTCGTAACGGCCGCACCCTGCCAGGGTCAGACCCGAAACGGGGTCAATAAACTCAAACACGGTGCGGGTTTAATAATCCAAGCCCCGAACGATGTGGGGATCCACGGAGAAAGAAATTCCCGCGTTTTCCAACGACGCCTTCAGCGTTTCAAAATGCTCGCGGCAATCGTCGCAGAGAAAGTCCAAAATCACAGGTGCGTCAGCGGCAATCTTTTTACAAACGGGAGATTTGCAATCCAAGATCCGCATCGGGTTACGGTCAAGCCGTCCCCGACAGGTTTCACAGAGCTCCTCGGCGCGGGCGGAAAAATACTCCTTGAGCGCAGCGTGGTAGTGCTTGCGACATTCGGGGCATCCGATGGAATTGATATTCAGAGAAATTCCATCCAAGCCCAATTCCTTCAAAAACGAAGCAGCAAGCTCGATGACCTCACGGTCGGCTTGGGCAGACGCGGACCCGTAAAGCTCTGCGCCGAATTGGTGGAATTCACGAAAACGGCCCGCTTGCGGCTTTTCGTAGCGAAAGGCAGAAATAATATAATACGCCTTTAACGGAAGAAGTCCGCCGAACAGGCCGTGCTCCAGACAAACGCGGACGGCGGAGGCGGTGCCTTCGGGACGAAGCGTCACCGAACGGTCTCCCTTGTCCTTAAAGGTGTACATCTCTTTTTGAACCACGTCGGTGGTGTCCCCTACGCCCCGCTCAAACAGCTCGGTGGATTCAAACGTGGGGAAACGGATCTCCCGATAACCGAATCGATCGGAGACCCGACGGGCAGCATCCTCGATCTGCTGCCATTGATAGGATTCCGACGGAAGGACGTCGTTGGTCCCCCGCGGAGCTTTGATTTCCATAGCCATAATACAGTTCACTTTCTTTATTTGCGTTACGCTTTGATCGGATCAAAACAGATTGATTTCTTTTTTGCGATCGGTGTGGTAGATCTCACGCCAATCCAGGTCTCCTCTGCCCAGGGCGCAGACCAAGACCTCCGCCGTGGCGATATTCGTAGCAAAGGGAACGTTGTGCATATCACAGAGCCGCAACAGGGTATCCTCTTCCTCGGACATCTTCTGCTGAGAAGCATCCCGAAAGAAGAGAAGCAGGTCAATTTCGTCGTATGCCACGCGGGAAGCGATCTGCTCCGCGCCGCCGCCCTTTCCTTCCAGGAAACGGAACACGTTCAGCCCCGTGGTGTCGGAGACCAATTTCCCCGTCATGGCTGTTGCACAAACCTCGTGTTTTGCCAAAATGCCACAGTACGCAATGCAGAACTGCACCATTAATTCTTTTTTCTTGTCGTTTGCTAACAAAGCGATGGTCATTGCTCGCACCTCCGTATGGTAAAAATATGTTAAGAAAATTTATCAAGATCAACGGATTGTCCTGCAATCCGCAGGGCAATGTTGGAAAACGCCCGTTTGCTTCGGGTCTTGGGAACGTCGAATGCCAGCGTGTCTCCATTTCCCGCACAAATCACGCCGACATCCTCGGGAATCAGGCCGAGAAGCTGCAGAGACGTGGTGTCAATAATGTCGTCGATGTCGGGGGCTCGGCTCTTTTTGATCAGCGACGGGCGGACCCGATTGACGATGAGACGCACCTTTTTTGATCCGTTGCGGAATAAATAGTCCGCCGTGCGCTCCCCGTCGGATATGGCAGTACGATCGGGAGTGGTAACGATCAGCGTCTCATACCGCGGATCGGAAAGGACCTCCAAAGTCGGTCCGATGCCTGCGGGACAATCGATAAAAACGTAATCGTAGTGCCTGCGCTTTTCGTCCGCAAGCTTTTTCAAAAACCGCAACAGGGAAACGGTGGGAACCTCCCGACGAAGCGGCGCGAACAGAACGGAAAGATTGGGATGATCGGGCACGGACAGAACGGCGTCATCGAAGGTACAGTTTCGATAATACAGATCCTGCAGATCGTACACGTGTCGGTTACGCAATCCGAACGCGAGATCCGGATTGGAAAGGTCCAGATCGCCGTCGATGACGAGCACGCGGTATTTTTCCGACAGAGCCGCCGCCACGTTCGCGGAAACGGTGGTCTTTCCCACTCCGCCTTTCCCCGACGCCACAAGAATCACTTTTCCCAAACCGATACCTCCCCCATACGCACCCGTAAGCGCGCTCGTTTCTATAATCTATATATTAACATATTTATAGAATAAAATCAAGAGGAACGGAGAAAAAACCGCCGTTCCTCTTGATGAATTTACAAAAAAATAAAAAAATCGCCAAATAATTTTAAAGAAAAAAATCCAATCTGTGCCCCAACGGTTATTACGGAAGCAGAGTGTTTACATCCGAAAGAGAGTCGAAGGAATCCCGATTGGAGAAATAATAGGACAAAACGTCCTTTACCACTTGGGATGTGTAGGCGTTTGCTCCCGTTCCCCCGTGCTCGATGATCACGGTAAAGGCGACTTTCGGGTCCTCTGCGGGAGCATATCCCGCAATCAAAACCGTCGGATGCCCGGTGGCATACTCAGCGGTTCCCGACTTTGCAGCCACGGAAACGATATCAAAATCCCGGAAATAGCTGTAAACCGTTCCACCTTGCTCGTTGATGACCTTATACATTCCGTTTCGGACGATTTCCAAGGTTTTTTCCGAGATATTCAAGGACTCCTTTTGAATAACGGAGGCTTGGAAGGCTTCCCCCGTATCCCGATTGGTGACAGATCGGATCAGATAAGGCTGTACCCGTGTCCCGTTCCCTGCCACAGCAGAAACCATACTGACCAGCTGCAGAGGCGTTACCATATTGTCCGACTGTCCGATCGCCGCCATCAGGCTCTCCCCTGCGTTCCAGATTCCGCCCGAGGATTCCCGAAAGGACTTCGAGGCTACGGTTCCCGAAATTTCTCCCGAAAGCTCAATCCCCGCCTTGGAGCCAAATCCGAATTTCGCGGCGTATTCCGCCAGCTTATCGCTTCCCAAACGGCGGCCTACCTCGTAAAAGAAGCAGTTGCAGGATTTCTGCAGTGCAGATTCCACGTTCACGACTCCGTGAGAACGAAAATCGTAGCAGGTGGGCTGATAATCGGCGTAATAGGTATACCGACCGGTACAGTTATAGGTGGTATTTTTTGTGATGATCCCCTCTTCCAGCCCTGCAATCGCGGTAATGACCTTCCACGTAGAACCGGGAGGATACCCTCCCCCAATCACCCGATTGACGTAGGGGGAATTGGAGTATTGAGAAAGGGTGGGGTAATCCTGATAAAACGTAGCGAGATTATAATCGGGATTGGAGGCCATCGACAGAATCTCGCCCGTGGAAATATCCATAAATACGGCGGCGGCAGCCGTCGCGGCCTTTTCCCCGTTAAGCGCTCTTGCGTTCTCCACTGCAGCAGCAAGGGAATCCTCGGTAATCTGCTGCATATTCTTCCCGATCGTCAGGATCACGTCAGAGCCGAACTGCGCCTTTTTCCCTTCTAATTCCGAGGTGACGGCACCTGCGGAGTTGACCTCAATATAGCGGTATCCGTCCTTACCCCGAAGGACGTCCTCGCAAATTTTTTCGATTCCGTCCTTGCCCAAGGTGTCGGTCAGGGCGTATCCCTGCTCCTTTCGAAGCTCGTATTCATTGGCAGAGATCGGACCGATATAACCAAGAATATGGGAAGCAAGATTTTGCTCCGAATACGAACGGCTGTACCCCGAGGCAATCTCTACGCCGAGCATCGTTTCGTCCCGCTCCTTCAACGCAGTAACGATCTCAATGGAAACGTCGGAGGCAAGGGGATAGACGGCGGGGGAGCCGCTGCGAAACATCGAATAGCGTACGCCGACGATCGCCCGTGCCATAGCGGGAGAATACTCCTCCAGCTCGTAGTATGCGATCAGCCCTGCAATCGCCTGCTCCGCCGTAACCGAAGAAGCAACCTTGCGCTTGCTCAAAAACTCCGTGAACTCCTTGGGGAGATTCTCTTGGGTGTAAATATAGGGCTCGGAATCCGAAATAGGCAGAAGGTCGGTATACTCCTGTCCGTAGGAATTGAAAATTTCGATCATCGCGGCAAGCGTTCCGTTGACGTCTTTGCAGATATTCAGATCGAGATTGACCGACAAAACCGTCTGATTTTGCACCAAAGGTAAACCGTATCGGTCTAAAATCTCACCTCGTGCCGATTCCTCCACCGTTTTCGTTACCACCCGAGCAAGAGACTGGGCGCGGTAGCTTTCTCCGTCGATCAGCTAAAGCTTGACCAAGCGGATCACGAACAAAGCGATCACCGCGACAAAAAACACGAAAAGAATCGCAATACGGCTTTTTTTCACGGGATCACCTCCTTCTTACGGGATAGGAATCCCGCTCCCGAAACAAAACGGTAAATACAACGTATAACAAAAGCATTACGGGAAGCGCCATAACCAGCCGCGGCAAAAACACGTACCGCGCCGCCTGGACAAAGGGGACCGTGTGGTTGAGATTTTCCACGCCCCAACTGATGATTTCCGCCAGTGCCACGGAAAGGATGCCCGTAAGGGTGGAAGAAAATACGTTGCGGGAAAGAACCCTTTCCGAAAGAAACGCTACGAGATATCCGAAGCATAAATAAAGAACCCCGCGGAATCCGAAAATCCCCGAGGACATCGAATCGGCAAACAAGCCGAAGATTAAGCCGAACAGCGAGGCGGTTTTTTCCTCAAAAAACATAGCGCAAACCACAACGCAGCACAAAAGATAGGGAGGATTGCATCCCCACCAAAACGGGCCGACACAATGCTCCGTCAGCCCCAGAATCAAAAACAAAATTCCAGTTATAATCCATCTCAATTTCGGCTTCATTGGACAACCTCAGAGAAATTGGTGATGATGAGAACCTCTTTAAGATCCTTGAACGATACGGCAGGCGTCAGCACGGCGTTGAGGGAAAGTCCGTTATCTTCATACTGCAATTCCGATACGG
>JAGAOB010000084.1 GCA_017623895.1 Clostridia bacterium | reverse complement strand
CCCTATTATAACGCATTCCTCTATTCTTCTCACAATACCTGTTGCTTTCATATATACATTTCTCCTTAAAAACCAAATTGTGATGTTAGTATTTGTAAATGGTGGAGATTTATACTGCAACTATTTACTTTTGGAACTAAATATGTTATAATGAGACAAAGGCGGTGAAACTATTGCAACAAGTATATCCATTTTTCATTTTTCTCTCAATTGTTGGCCTGATAATGAGCCTAATATATGTATATATTCATATTAAAGAAAAGAATAAAAATCCGTATTTTTTGATTTCTGCAATTATTTGCTTTTTGCTTCCTATTTTGATGACGATTGGGATGCTGTTGAATTCAGAAAAATTAGTTGTTTCTGCATTACTTTTGCCAATTGGTTTATTAATGATAGCCACTTCCATTGAGCATTTTGTTAGGTATAAAAAGTGCACTATTATAGTTTCTGCAAAATGTGTTTCGTTTGAAACAAGAGGCCGACACGGTTATTACTATGCTCCACAATTTTCATACAATTACAACGGGGAATCAATATTGATGTATAGTTTCTCGTCTTATTGCAAAATAGAATTCAATAAACTTTTTGTAATCAATAACACATACGATATATTTATTAACCCAGAAAACCCAAAACACTGTGTAGACAAAAGATGTTTCCCTATAAGCACTATTTTTGTTTTGATTTTGGGGATAATATTTTTAGTTTTTGGTACATTTGTTGTAATATTTATTTAACACAAAAGCGGAGTGAATTTCACTCCGCTTTTGCTATATATAAAAATCGCTAAAATCCCGTTTTTGACACCAATGCGTTCAATGGGGCAAACCGGCGAAAACTATAGTGTTTATGCGCTTTTTAGGTGGTTTGCCCTAAAATAACGCATTCCTTGATTCTACGAACTATCCCTATCGCTTTCATATATAAATCTCTTTTAATTTCAAATCGTGTTGTTAGTATTTGTAAATTGTGGGGATTTATACTGTGTTAATTGACTTTTCAAATCACATTTACTATTATATTTTTAAAAGTCCGTTTTAACGGACATAATGTTTGATATAGTTAAGATAGAGTTAATGAGGTATTTTTATGGATCGTTACTTGTCGGAGAAATTTGTTTTTAAAATGGATGATGAATTATACGATGATGGTCGTATGGCTTTTGCAAAAATGGCAAAAAACGTTATAAGAAACCCAAACGAGAAGAAAGTTGCGTTTAACTATTACCCTCGCAACAAGAACGCCTGCAACTTGTAGTTGAGGGTTTTACAGAGAACAATTCGGTTCAAATTGGTGATGTAAAATACATCACGCATCAGAAGATGTGTGGAAACTAAAAATTGTAGCAGGGATCGATGGCTGCGGTGGCAGTTATTTGGCGACTCGTCAAGACGGGAACGGGTTTATTGCGGTCCGTTTTGTGAGCGAACAGGTTTGGATACCATTGAAAGTGATAGTATCGTAGAAGCACAGGTAGTAGCCTTTGCGGTTGACGTTAGTATATATCAGAATGAGGCAGCGTATGCAAACAGCGTTGCCCCCTCCGCAAATGGTCAAATAAATATGTTTGAGATGGAGTTAAATCATTATTATTGGGCGAATATTATGACTGATTTCGGTCAAGTAAAAATTATAATTGCGCGGTCTTTGTTCCCGAAAAACAGTCAAGGCCTTTGTGCTGGGAACATTATTGTTGGTAAAGTAATGCTTTCCGGGGACGTTTGTATTTACGATTGCAATAAATATGCTTCCTTATTAAACCATAATTATTAAGAAGCCGCCTAAAATCCTGAGAGTACAATCATAAAGAAAAGACTCAAATGTTTATGTGAACTTCTGTTGATTGCCCGTTATGATATTCCCCTTGACGTCATTTTACGTATTCATCAAAGCTTCGAAAAAGCATCGGCTGTGACGGATTGCTTTGAAATAATTGTGGCACGTTCGGGTTTCTCCTTGACAGAGCGTTTCTCTTTTGATATAATAAAAGCAACAAAACCTAAGGAGTTTTATATGTCTCCCCAAAGTAAGATAAGAGCTTTTTCATTAATTTGTCTTTACCCCATCGTTTCAACCCTTGTTATGACGCTGATTTGGCAGGTCTTGCAACGTTACGTCGATCCGTTTTTAGGCGGGTACTATTTCAAATGGGTCTTCCTTTATTCGGAAAATAATCCCGAGTGGTTGTCTGCATCCTTTCTACCTTTAACGAGGATTTTGTATTTCGTATACATCGGCGGATACGCTCTTCTTTTCGTGCTTACTCTGCTCACACTGTTTTTGCGCAACGGAAAGGTTGCTTGTTCTTGGGCGATTTGTGGGCTGTGGCTTGCGGATTGCGGATGGATCATTATGGATATTGTGATGTCAGGCGTGCAATGGCAGGATATTATGCTGCTCGTAGAGCACTTGATTTTCATTGCGTGTACAATTCTGTTTTCCGTTTTTTATCTGCGATTGAAAAAGGAATTCCCCGAATGGTTCAAAAAACATAAAAATAAAACGGCTTATCGAAAACGATTTCAATAATATAAATACAGCGGCAAGGAAGGTCCTTGCCGCTGTATGACGTTAGAACAGAGTTTTGACCAGCTTTGCGGTGTATGCGTTCAGTTTTTTGAAATCCATTGCTTCCACGTAAAATTCCTCCAGATCGTCGTGAAGAGCCTTTTCCTCCTTCAAGGAGGCTTTTGCTTCGTTAAGACAAGCCAGAATTAATCGCTCGGCTCTGCGACAGCGTTCTTTAGTTGCATCGCCGAGGGTGAGGAATCTGTTTAGGTGAATTTTGTATGCGTTTTGGGGTTCAAAGGAATGAATCTTATTGGATGTAACGAATGCAATGCCTTCCTCAGGGAATGCCACGTGTTGGGGAACAGAGGGACAGAGTGGATCGTAAAAAACGTAAATTTCCTGTCCAGCTTCCGATGCTTTGTTGAGAATAGCTTCCAAAAACAAGGAGGAAATTCGGTAGGGATCGTCTAACACGTAAACCTTTTCCGCCAAGGTGTAGATCGTGTCTCGGTTGATTTTCAATCCTTGTGGAGTGATTCCCGATAAGAACCGAGGATAAATGACACTTTCGCCTTTTCGTACTCTTGAATGTCTTTTCCAAAGATCTTCGGCAAAGGAAGAGATCCTTTCTTTGTCGGTATTCGGTAGGACTGCTGCTTTTACTTCGTCTACGGCGTTTCCTGCTGCTGCCAGATATCGGTATGCACGGGCAAAACACTCGGTTATTTTCTGAGAAATATCTTGGATTTCAGTGATGGAATTTCGCAATTTTCGATTGTCCCAGAATTGCCCCGTATAAACGATTTCATCTTTTGCCCCCGGGAATTTCGGCTCAATCGTATGAGGCGGGGTTCCGTCCACCACACATAACTTTCGTTGTGGGATTCGGATAGCGTCGAGTGATTCGGCATCGGAGGAACAGTAGCAGTACTCAACGAAGTATCCTTTTTTTACGGCTTTCGATGCGATCTTTTTCATAAGTCCGCTTTTTCCGCTTCCGGGACCGCCCTTAATCACGATTGTTTGGTTGTCATTCAAAAAGGAGCTGTAAAGAGAGAAAAATCCTTCGCCGGAATTCGCGGCAAGAAAGGTTCGGATGGTCATTCCGTTCATAAAGTAATACCTCCATCGGTTTTTCTGTCTCATTATATGCATTTTTTCGGTTTTTGGCTCGGAGAGACTTTTTCCTCTTTACAAACGCGGTAAAGTAGTGTATAATAACAATGTGGTTATACTGAATCGATAGAAAGGACGGTTTTTATATCATCAGATGAGACCGATTGACTTTTCTTCCTCTGTTCCTGCTTATATGCAACTGTATCGGAATTTACGCAGTGATATTATCGACGGTGTCTATCCCTACGGTACGAAGATCCTTTCAAAGCGTGCCTGTGCCGAGCGTATGGGCGTCAGCGTTATTACGGTAGAGCACGCCTATGAAATTCTTTGTGACGAGGGATATTTGAAGTCCCGTTGTAAAAGCGGATATTATGTGGATTATCGCTTGCAGGATACGGGAGCTACCCCTCTTTTTGCGGAACATTCTCCCATTTCTGCACCGACGGAGGTGTCGGAAGACGCATTCCCGTTTTCAACACTTGTAAAAACCTATCGCCGTATTCTTACGGAGTATGGAGAGAATCTCCTTTGTCGCTGTCCCAACGGCGGATGTATGGAGCTTCGTCGTGCCCTGTCGTTATACCTTGCCCGTAGTCGGGGAATTTTTGCAACCCCGGATCAAATTATTATTGGGTCCGGATCGGAATACCTCTACGGGTTGGTCGTTCAGATGCTGGGACGGACGCGCCGATACGGTGTAGAAGACCCCTCTTACGAAAAAATACACGGGGCATACCGATCCAACGGTGCCTCCTGCGACCGATTGAAAATGGGTTCGGATGGGATCTTGACCGATGAATTACAGCGTACCGACGCATCGGTGCTCCACGTGACGCCCTTCAACAGCTATCCCAGCGGTGTTACGGCTTCCGCTTCGAAGCGTCACGAATACGTTCGTTGGGCTCAGCAAAGGGACGGGTTTATCGTGGAGGACGACTTTGATTCGGAATTCACCTTGTCCTCAAAAGCGGAGGAGACGGTGTTTTCCCTCGATCCGTATCGCGTTATTTATATGAACACCTTCTCTCGCACCGTAGCTCCCTCCATTCGTGTCGGATATATGGTTTTACCCGAGAAGCTGATTGATCCGTACTATCTGACCGTCGGGCAGTTTTCCTGCCCCGTTCCCGTATTTGAGCAATATCTTCTTGCCGAATTGATCGATAGCGGGGACTTTGAGCGGCATATTAATCGGGTTCGGAGAAAGCGCAGAAAAGAGAAATAGAACTAAAAGAAAGGAGAGATTTTTTTGAACACACAAAGCAACCGACGGAGAATGGTTTATGGGATCCTCTGTGTCGTTTTCTTTCTTGTCGAAATTTTCATTGCCCTGTTCCTTCACGACGGATTGATACGACCGTATGTTGGGGATGTTTTGGTCGTGATTCTTTTATGCTGCCTTGTTCGGATGATCATTCCCGAAGGAACGCAGTTTCTTTCTCTTTACGTATTTCTTTTTGCATCTGCGGTGGAGGTTGGGCAGTATTTTGACTATGCGTCTTTTCTTGGATTGAGTGACGTTCACCTTTTTCGTGTGATATTGGGCAATACGTTTTCCGTTGCAGACTTAGTTTGTTACGCCGTTGGAAGTGGACTGTTCTTTGCGGCAGAGAATCTCACTTTATCTTACATTGAAAAGAAAAAGAGAGACAAAAATTGATTTTCGAACGGTTTTGGTCTTTTTTTGTAACATAATATTTCTTTTTCTTGATTTATAAGAGCATTTATGGTATACTATTTCTATAATTTTGTGGGGAGAAGGGTTTGTGACCCGATTTGAATTGCAACTGAATATAAACCCAAGGAAGATCAACCGAAAACGCTCGAGCAGCTGGTTCGCGGTCTTCGCGCGGGGACAAGCGTCAAACCCTCCTTGGGGTTACGGGCTCGGACAAATCCACTGCAGAATGCTGTTTTTACTTTTTAATTTACCGTTTCGGTTGTCATACGTTAACATCACTTTGTTCCATCGATAATATCCATATTAGGCAGGGGGCTTGAAAAATGAAAAAAATATTTTTTCCCTATGGAAAAAACGAAGTAAGCTACGAGTTTGACGAAAAAGAGCTTGTAGGTGTATTGACGTCTTCTATTGAAGAGTATGTTCCGGAAGCTGATGGATATCAGCTTGTGAAAAACGCGTTAAGAAATCCTACAGCAAG
This sequence comes from Clostridia bacterium, assembly GCA_017623895.1. Classification (GTDB taxonomy): domain Bacteria; phylum Bacillota; class Clostridia; order Oscillospirales; family UBA644; genus RGIG995. The sequence continues at coordinate 17,510 of JAGAOB010000084.1, read as the reverse complement.
TAAAAGTCTTTCGGAACTCAGTCGTGGCAAACAAAACGTTGTAATTATTGCGAGCGATCACACCAGACCCGTGCCGAGCAAGATAATCATTCCTCAGATGGTCAATGAGATAAGAACCGGGAATCCAAATGCGGATATAACGATTCTTATCGCAACGGGCTGTCATAGGGGTACTACGAAGGAAGAGCTTATAGATAAATTCGGCGAGGAAATCGTTGCAAACGAAAAGATTTACGTTCACAATTGTGATGAAAAAGAAAGGCTTGTAAACATAGGAACCCTTCCATCCGGCGGACAATGCGAAATTAATAAAATTGCAATCGAGGCAGATTTGCTTGTCGCGGAAGGCTTTATTGAGCCGCATTTTTTTGCAGGCTTTTCCGGTGGAAGAAAAAGTGTTTTGCCCGGCATAGCAGGTAGAGCTACCGTGCTTGCAAATCATTGCTCTGAATTTATTGCGAATCAAAATGCAAAAACAGGCATTTTAGAAGAAAATCCTATACATCGCGATATGGTTTGGGCCGCTAAGCAAGCAAAACTTGCATTTATAGTTAATGTGGTTTTGAATTCTAAAAAAGAGCCCATATATGCTGTCGCAGGGGCTTTAGAAGAGGCACACAAAAGTGGGACTGATTTCCTATCCTCCCTTTGTTCAGTTAAATCGGTACCTGCGGATATAGTTGTATCTACAAACGGTGGATATCCCCTTGACCAAAACGTATATCAGTCGGTCAAGGGAATGACTGCTGCAGAGTCTACCGTTAAAAATGGGGGAATTATCATAATGCTTGCAAGATCTAACGATGGTATAGGTGGAGAGCATTTCTATCATCAGCTTGCGGATGAGGCCGATATTGGTAAAACAATGAAAAATATACTTTCGCGTTCACGAAACGAAACAATTCCCGACCAATGGATGGTGCAGATTCTTCTGAGAATCTTAATGAAGGCTAAAGTTATTTACATATCAGATCTAGACGCAGATATGATAGAGAAAATGCATATGATTCCCGCAAAAACACTAGACGAAGCGATAGATTTAGCAAAAAAGATACTGGCCAAAGATGATGTGACAATAACAGCTATTCCTGACGGTGTTTCGGTAGTCGTAAATTGATACTAATGAATATTCTATTGTGTTTTGAACCATTATAATTACAAATTTTCAACCTAAATTTTTATAATTGTCAATTCGGCAATTTAATTTAAGACATTAAAGCGGCAGCAAATAGTCAAAAGGGAAGGAGGGAGAATGTGTCGGATAAGTTTATCTTACATTCAAATTACAAGCCCACGGGAGACCAACCGAAAGCCATCGAGCAGTTGATCCGCGGTCTTCGCGCGGGTGACAAGCGTCAAACCCTCCTTGGGGTTACAGGCTCGGGTAAAACCTTTACGATGGCGAATATCATCGAACAAATGAATCGTCCCACGCTGATACTTGCCCACAACAAAACCTTGGCAGCACAGCTCTGCGCTGAATTTAAGGAGTATTTTCCGAAGAATGCCGTAGAATACTTCGTATCCTATTACGATTATTATCAACCCGAAGCCTATATAGCTCACACCGATACGTATATCGAAAAGGATATGAGCATCAACGACGATATCGACCGACTTCGCCATTCCGCAACCTCCGCCCTGTTCGAGCGGCGAGACGTGATTATCGTTGCCAGCGTGTCCTGCATTTACGCGTTGGGTGATCCCGAATCCTACCGATCTCAGGTGGCGTCGGTGCGCGTCGGACAGAGAAAGGACCGAGAGGCTTTTCTGCGGGAGCTGACCTCCATTCATTACACGAGAAACGATTTTGACATCGCCCGCGGAACCTTCCGAGTGCACGGAGACGTGGTGGAAATTTTCCCTGCAGGCTCTGAAAAAAGCGTGATACGAGTTGAATTTTTCGATGATGAAATCGATCGCATTTCCGAAATCAACCCCATTACGGGAGAGTTGATTTGCCGTTACGATTATTACGCGGTTTTTCCCGCGGTTCACTATTTGACTACTCCCGAAAAAATGGATCAGGCGATCGAAGAAATTCTGCGAGAAGCCGAAGATCGGGCGGCGTGGTTTACAAATCAAGGAAAATTGATCGAAGCACAGCGCATTACCGAACGCACGATGTACGACGTGGAGTTCCTGAAGCAGGTGGGATATTGTAAAGGGGTAGAAAACTATTCTCGGATTTTGGAGGGACGCGCCCCCGGATCGACCCCCCACACCCTATTGGACTATTTCCCAAAGGACTACCTGATGTTCGTGGACGAAAGTCACGTTACCTTGCCCCAGGTTCGGGGAATGGGCGGGGGAGACCGCTCCCGAAAAACCAGCCTTGTGGATTACGGGTTCCGTCTTCCCTCGGCGTTTGATAACCGTCCACTGAATTTTCAAGAATACGACGATCGGGTGAATCAGGTCATCTACGTTTCCGCTACTCCCGGTGAGTTTGAGAGAACCAACGCGTCCCAGATCGTCGAGCAAATTATTCGCCCGACGGGTCTGCTCGACCCTGAAATTTCCGTCCGTCCCACCGAGGGACAGATCGACGATCTTCTGGGTGAAATTAATTCCCGTGTGGCAAAAAAGGAACGGGTTCTCGTGGTTACCGTAACGAAAAAGCTTGCGGAATCCTTGGCCGACTATTTGGGAAAAATGGATATCCGCGTTCGATATCTTCATCACGATATTGAAACCCTCGATCGTATTCAGATCCTGAACGATCTGCGTAGCGGTGATTTTGACGTTCTCGTCGGCATTAACCTACTGCGGGAGGGCTTGGACCTGCCAGAGGTCTCTCTTGTCGCAATTCTTGATGCGGACAAGCAGGGCTTTTTGCGCAATGAAATCTCTCTGATTCAGATCATCGGCCGCGCAGCACGTAACGCACAGGGGAAGGTGATTATGTACGGAGACTCCGTTACGCCTGCTATGGAGGGTGCCATTCGGGAGACCGAGCGTCGCCGCGGGATCCAATCGGCGTACAACGATGCCCACGGAATCGTCCCCAAGACCATTGTCAAAAAGGTCGACAGCCGAATGACGTTCAGTACGGTGGCCAAAGACGTGGAACGTTTGGACAAACGTGAAATCGATCCCAAGAAGATGTCCGCCGAGGACCGCAATCGTTTGATTGAAAAATTGACCAAGGAAATGACTCAGGCTGCAAAGATTCTTGACTTTGAATACGCGGCAAAGCTGCGGGATGAGATCCGCAGGTTAAAAGGAGCAAAATAATATGGTGGAAGATCTTATCATACGAGGAGCACGGCAGAATAATCTGAAAAACGTCGATCTGACCATTCCTCGGAATAAATTTGTCGTTTTTACAGGGCTTTCGGGATCGGGAAAGTCCTCCTTGGCGTTTGATACCATTTATGCTGAGGGACAACGCCGTTACGTGGAATCCCTTTCTTCCTATGCACGGATGTTTCTCGGACAGATGGAAAAGCCTGATGTGGACAGTATTGACGGACTTTCTCCCGCAATCTCCATTGATCAGAAGACTACGTCGAAAAACCCTCGTTCCACCGTGGGGACGACCACGGAGATTTACGATTACCTTCGCCTTCTTTACGCGCGCATTGGAATTCCTCATTGCCCCGTATGCGGTGTAGAGATTAAAAAACAACCCCTTGACCAGATCGTAGACCGTATTATGGAATACCCTGAAGGGACGCGGATTCAGATTCTTGCCCCTGTCATTCGGGGCCGTAAGGGGGAGTTTGCCAAGCTTTTCTCCGACTACGGGAAGCACGGCTTTGTTCGTGCCCGTGTGGACGGTGTGATCTGTGATCTGATGGAAGAAATTCCGTTGGAGAAAAATAAAAAGCATAACATTGAAATCGTCGTAGACCGTCTTTCCGTTCGGGAGGACGTTCGTCGCCGCTTGACCGATTCCTGTGAAACCGCATCCCGCATCGGGAAAGGTCTCATCGTAGTTTTTGACGGAAAGGAAGATCGTACCTTTTCTCAACGGTATTCGTGTCCCGAGCACGATTTGGGGATTGAGGAACTAACGCCTCGGATGTTCTCCTTTAATAACCCTATGGGGGCGTGTAAAACCTGCAGCGGTATCGGATATTTGATGCGGATCGATCCTGAACGCATCTTGACCGATCCCTCCAAAAATATTATGGACGGCGCGATCAACGCGATGGGCTTCGGCGGAATCACTACGAATCCTTATTTGCTGAAGGCCGTAACCGCAATTTATAAGTCCCACAAAGACAATCTCAGCACCCCGATGGCGGATCTGAACCCCGAAACCGTTCACGAGGTGTTGTACGGATGTGACGGATTTGAGGGGATCATTCCGACGATTGAACGGCGGTATAAGGCAACCTCAAGTCCTTACGTTAAGGCAGAATACGAGTCGCTGATGAGCAACAAGCCGTGTCCCGATTGCCACGGTGCGCGACTGAACGAGCTGTCTCTTGCTGTCACCGTCGGAGGCTTGAATATTGACGAATTTTGCCATCTTCCCGTGGGGGAAGCGCTTACTTTTATTGATGAGTTGAAATTATCGGATCGGGATGCTGCGATTGCGGATTTGATTCTGAAAGAAATTCGTTCCCGTTTGGGATTTTTGAAAAGTGTCGGCTTGGAGTATCTCACCCTATCGAGATCCTCCGCTACCTTATCGGGGGGAGAGTCTCAGCGAATTCGCCTTGCTACCCAAATTGGATCATCTCTTACGGGCGTGTTGTATATTTTAGACGAACCGAGTATCGGACTGCACCAGCGGGACAATTCCAAACTCATTGAAACCCTGAAGCGTCTTCGGGACTTGGGGAACACGCTAATCGTGGTGGAGCACGACGAAGATACGATGCGTGCTTCCGATTGGTTGGTGGATATCGGTCCCGGCCCCGGTGTGCACGGGGGGGAGGTCGTCTACAATGGAAAATTTGAAGGAATTCTCGACTGCAAGGCATCCATCACGGGTGATTACCTCTCCGGAAGAAAAACCATTGAAATCCCCGAAAAGACTCGTCCGATCGGGAATCGGTTTCTCACGGTCCGCAACGCGCGGCAAAACAATCTCAAGGGAATCGACGTAAAAATTCCTTTGGGGGTGTTCACCTGCGTTACGGGTGTTTCAGGATCTGGGAAATCAAGTCTTGTCAACGAGATTTTTTATAAAACCTTGGCTTCCACTCTCAATCGTGCCCACGAAATTCCGGGAGAATGTGATGGGATCGACGGCTTGGAACAGGTCGATAAGGTGGTAAATATTGACCAAAGCCCCATTGGGCGCACTCCCCGCTCCAACCCCGCTACGTATACGGGGATGTTCAACGAGATTCGTGAACTGTTTGCCGCGACTCCCGACGCAAAGGCAAAGGGATATACCGCGGGGCGCTTTTCCTTTAACGTGGACGGCGGTCGCTGTGAGGCTTGTGCCGGTGACGGCGTAACTAAGATTGAAATGCACTTTTTACCCGACATTTACGTCCCCTGTGACGTCTGCGGCGGAAAACGGTATAATCGGGAAACGCTGGATATCAAATTCAAGGGAAAAAGCATTTACGACGTGTTGGAAATGACGGTGGAGGAAGCCTTGAAATTCTTTGAGCATTTCCCCACTCTTCGTCGGAAGCTTCAAACTCTGTTTGACGTGGGCTTGGGGTATATCAAGCTGGGGCAATCTTCTACCACGCTTTCGGGCGGCGAGGCACAGCGGGTAAAGCTTGCTACGGAATTGAGTAAGCGCTCTACCGGGAAAACGGTCTACGTTCTCGATGAGCCCACTACGGGTCTTCATACGGCAGACGTGCATCGGCTGATCGACGTTTTGCAACGCTTGACCGATGCGGGAAACACCGTGGTGGTAATTGAGCATAATCTTGATGTGATTAAGGTCTCCGACCACGTGATTGATCTTGGTCCCGAAGGGGGAGACAAGGGCGGCTTTATCGTTGCACAGGGAACACCCCATCAGGTTGCGATGTGCCCCAATTCCTACACGGGACAGTATCTGAAGCCCTTGCTGGAGAAATCGAAATGAAGGAAGAAATGACGTTAAAGGTGATTGCTCGGATTCAAAGTTCGTTCTCCGAAAAATTCGGGATTCCCCGCCAAAGCGGTCGAGTGCCCGAAATCTGTTCCCGAATTGTATTTGAGCCTGAATACCGTAACGCGGAGGCACTTCGGGGATTGGAAGGGTTCTCTCACCTTTGGATCCTGTGGCAGTTCTCTGAAATAGAAATTAACGGTTGGTTCCCCACGGTCCGACCTCCCCGTCTTGGAGGGAATCAGCGGATGGGGGTATTTGCCACCCGTTCTCCCTATCGCCCAAACCCTATTGGCCTGTCCTGCGTTGAAATCAAAGATATTGAACCTGCATCCCCGCAAGGGCCGTACATTGACGTTCTCGGAGCAGATTTGTTGGACGGTACGCCTATTTACGATTTGAAGCCGTATCTTCCCTCTGTAGATGGGATCGCTCACGCAAAGGGCGGCTTTTCCGATTCGGTCAAGGATCATCACCTTACCGTTTCAGATCCTGCGGACTTGTTTGATTCCGTCTCCGATCAGACGGCTGCGTTGATTCGTGCGGTTTTGTCGGAGGATCCCCGCCCCGGGTATCAATCGGATCCCCAACGGATCTATTCCTTTGAATGCGGTGGATTTCATATCGAATTTCGCGTGGAAGACCGTCAGGCAATTCTCTGCCGGCTCAGACCGATTTCTTGTGATGTTGAATGCGTAGAGGAGGTGAATCTTCCTTGAAAATCGGATTAGTTTTGGAAGGCGGTGGAATGCGCGGCGTGTTTACCGCGGGCGTTTTAGATTCCTTTTTGGACAACGAAATCAATGTGGACGTTTGTATCGGCGTTTCTGCGGGTGCCTGTCTTGCCTGCAGTTATCTTTGTAAGCAACGGGGACGCGGTTTCTCCGTTATGACCGACTATTTGGACGATAAGGATTATTGCAGCTTTTCCTCCTTGCTTCGTACGGGAGATATGTTCGGAGCAGAATTTTTGTATCACAAAATTCCCGAAGAGCTTTATCCCATCGACAACGCCGCTTTTCAAAGGGGAGCAACAGAATTCTATACCGTAGTGACGAATTGCGATACGGGTATTCCCGAATATCCCGAAATAACGGATATGCTTCGGGACGTAGAGTACGTTCGTGCGTCAAGCTCCTTGCCTCTGCTTTCCCGAATCGTAGAAATCGGGGATAAACGGTATTTGGACGGCGGAGTCTCCGACCCAATTCCTGTCCAAAAGGCATTTGAACTTGGATGCGATAAGGTCATCGTGGTCTTGACGCAGCATCGCGGGTATCGTAAAACCGCGGAAAAGACACTTCCTTTGATCCGTGCACGATACCGAAGCTTCCCAAATCTTGTACAGGATATGCAAAAGCGCCACGACGTTTACAATGAAACCTTGGAGCAGATTCTACAATGGGAAAATGCGGGTAACGTTTTTGTTATTGCGCCGGAAAATCCCCTGAATATTCGCCGAACGGAAAAGTGTCGGGAGATTCTCCGAGGGGGATACCTTCAAGGAAAGGAATTGACGGATCGTCTGATCCCATATTTGCGTGAATTTATAAAAGAATAACGTCAAAACCCCGAACATTTTGTTCGGGGTTCTTCAATATGAATTGTATTGTCCTTTTTATCGGACACAAAATGCGGTATAATAAGGATACAAAAGAAAAAAAGGAGACCTTTCTTATGACCGTATTTGCAATCGTATCCGCCATCGTCCTCTTTAGCATACTTTGGGATAATACAGAGGAATTTCGTCACCAAATTTGGAAGGAAATCGGACTTGAATGAAAAAAGTGCCCCGACCGTATTGGTCTGGGCACCGAAAATTACTGATACATCGGGAATTTTGCGCACATTTGAGCAACACCCGAAAGGACAGCATCCTTACTGTTATCAAAGTCACGGATCGTCAGGTCGATGAAATCAGCGATCTTAAGCATTTCATCTCGTCCGAAGCCTCGGGTCGTGACCGCGGGAGTTCCAATGCGTACGCCGCTGGTAACGGTGGGCTTTTCGGGATCGGCGGGAACGGCGTTTTTATTCAACGTGATGTGAACTTCATCCAAGCGGTGCTCCAGCTCTTTTCCCGTGACACCCGTTCCGCGAAGATCCAAAAGCATCAGGTGGTTGTCCGTACCGCCCGAGACGAGATTCAATCCATTGTTCAGCAGTGCTTTGGAAAGTATTTTAGCATTTTCGGCAACCTTTTTCTGATATTCGATAAATTCGGGCGTCAGTTCTTCTCCAAAGCAAACGGCTTTTGCCGCAATCACGTGCATCAGCGGTCCGCCCTGATTTCCGGGGAAGATTGCCTTGTCTACAGCTTTTGCCAATTCTTCTTTACACAGGATCATCCCGCCTCTGGGGCCGCGGAGAGTCTTGTGGGTGGTCGTGGTGACGATATCTGCGTAAGGAACGGGACTGGGATGAACGCCTGCGGCAACAAGGCCTGCGATATGAGCCATATCCACCATAAAATAGGCGCCCACTTCCTTGGCGATGGCGGAAATCTTTTCAAAATGGATGGTGCGGGGGTAAGCAGATGCCCCTGCAACGATCAGCTTGGGCTTGCATTCCTTTGCGGTTGCAAGCATTTTATCGTAGTCGATATATCCGTCTGAACCAACACCGTAGGGAATGAAGTGATAAAGCTTTCCCGATGCGTTTACTGAGGAGCCGTGGGTCAGATGCCCACCCTCCGCAAGGGACATTCCCATAACCGTGTCTCCGGGGTTGAGCACGGCGGCATAGGCTGCCATATTTGCCTGTGCTCCCGAGTGAGGCTGTACGTTTGCGTGCTCGGCTCCGAACAGCTTTTTTGCACGGTCTCTGGCAATATTTTCCACGATATCTACGTATTGGCACCCACCGTAGTACCGATGATCGGGGTAGCCTTCTGCGTATTTATTGGTCAATACAGACCCCATCGCAGCCATAACGGAGGGGGAGACGTAGTTCTCCGAGGCAATCAGCTCGATATTGTCCTGCTGTCTTCCCAATTCCAGCTTCATTGCTGCGGCAACTTCCGAATCAAATTCAGAAACAAAACGAATGGTGTCAAGGTAATTCTCGTACATTTTAGTTCCTCCAAGTTTATTTATGATAAAGGCGTTTGTTTTGGTATTGGGGCTCGCAGGTCAGATTAACTCCCAACTTGCGGAAAATATCGCTGTCTACCGAAGACAGAATGACTGTGGAGTGTGCCTCGCATCCTGCAAGATTCGGAAGCATTTTCATAGCCTCTGCCGCGGCCTTGTTGGTGGTTGCGGAGATGGAAAGTGCGATTAAGGTTTCGTCGGTGTGGAGCCGGGGATTGTGATTCCCGAGATTTTTTACCTTAAGTTCCTGAATCGGCTCAATGACCGATGGGGAGATCACTTGCACCTCGTGGGGAATGCCCGCAAGTACCTTCAACGAGTTCAACAGGCAGGCAGATGAAGAACCAAACAGAGGAGAGGTTCTTCCCGTAACGATGGTTCCGTCGTTTAATTCAATGGAAGTTGCGGGTGCACCGGTGGCTTCTGACCGAAGCAATGCCGCCCGAATACAAGCACGGTCCTCGGGAGAACATTCGGCCTGATTCATAATCAGCTCTTGTTTATAAACTTCATTTTCGTCAGTGATTCCTCCCCGCTTGCGGCAAAGGGTGGTATAATATCTACGAATGATCTCATTTAGTGCTGCTTGCTGGATGATTTCGTCGTCCGCAATGGCAAAGCCTGCCATATTTACGCCCATATCCGTGGGCGAATGATAGGGCGATGTGCCGGAAATTTTTTCAAAAATTGCATTAAGAACGGGGAAGATTTCTACGTCACGGTTGTAATTTACGGCAGTAGAACCGTAATGCTCCAAGTGGAACGGATCAATCATATTTACGTCGTTCAGGTCAGCCGTTGCCGCCTCGTAGGCAAGGTTCACGGGATGCTTCAACGGTAAATTCCAAATCGGGAAGGTTTCATATTTTGCATATCCGGCGGAGATGCCGCGCTTATGGTCGTGATATAATTGAGACAGGCAGGTTGCCATCTTTCCGCTCCCGGGACCGGGGGCGGTGACTACCACCAAGGGACGGGTGGTTTCAATATAATCGTTCTTTCCGTATCCTTCGTCGCTGACGATCAGCTTCGTGTTCGAGGGATATCCGGGGATGGGATAATGTCTGTAAACGCGAATTCCCAGATTTTCCAGTCGTTTCTGGAACGCTTTGGCAAGGGGCTGGGAGGCGTATTGGGTAATTACGACGCTTCCTACGTACAGGCCACACTCGGTAAATGCGTCGATTAAGCGCAATACCTCCATATCGTAGGTGATGCCAAGATCGCTGCGCTTTTTGCTCTGCTCAATCGAGGCTGCGCTGATTACGATCACGACTTCCGCCTGATCCTTCAGCTGACGGAGCATACGGATCTTGGAGTCGGGGCGAAATCCGGGCAGGACCCGAGAAGCGTGAAAGTCGTCGAACAACTTTCCGCCCACTTCTAGATACAGCTTCCCGCCGAAACTCGAAATACGCTCTTTAATGTGCTGTGTTTGAAGCTTCAGATATTCTTCGTTGTTAAAACCGATCTGATTCATTCTGATTCCCTTTTTGGGGCAGCCGTCCCAACTTTCCTAATATTGGTGTACGCGTTCAAAACAATACTCTATTATTATAACATATAATGAACGCATCTTCAAGAGTTCTTTTTCGACAAAAAACTGAACTATATTTTTGAGACAGTAGGTATCGTGATTCTTACCCTTGACTTCTTTGCGGATTTATGGTAGAATACCTATGGATTAAGATTGAGAAATTGCTTGGTTCGGAGACCGATATGAAGAAGCTTTTAACTTATTTGAAGCCTTACCGTAAGGAAGCGGTTTTAGCTCCTCTGTTCAAGATGCTTGAAGCGATTTTGGAGCTGCTGGTTCCTCTTGTAATTGCATACGTGATTGATAACGGAATCGAAAAGGGAGACAAAAACTACGTGCTCTTGATGAGCGGTATTTTGGTCTGCTTGGGGATCGTCGGGCTGATTGCCGCGGTAACTGCCCAATACTTTTCAGCCAAGGCCGCCGTCGGATTTTCCGCTGGGGTACGTAAGGCTTTGTTTTCTCATCTGCAATCTCTTTCGTACAAGGAATGTGACCGTATCGGAACCGCTACGATGATTACCCGAATGACGGGGGACGTCAATTTAATGCAGACGGGCGTCAACATGACCCTCCGACTCCTGCTTCGATCCCCTTTTGTCGTCTTGGGTGCGATGATTATGGCCTTTACCATCGACCCCGTTTCCGCACTGATTTTCGTTGCCGTTATTCCCTTGTTGTATCTTACCGTTTGGTTGATTATGCGCGTGACTCTGCCTCGGTACAAAGGAGTGCAAAATCGGTTGGACCGTGTACTTCGCAAAACTCGAGAAGGTCTTACGGGTGTTCGCGTTATTCGTGCCTTCAACAGGCAGGAGGACGAGCAATCGGAATTTAACGAAGCGAATGAAGAGTTAACAAAATTTCAATGCATTGTCGGACGGATTTCTGCCCTTACCAATCCTCTGACCTACGTTATCGTTAATATGGGAATCGTTGCTTTGATTTCCGTGGGCGCCGTGCGGGTTAACGTGGGAATCCTCACCCAGGGAATGGTCGTTGCCCTGATCAACTATATGGCTCAGATTTTAACCGAACTTGTCAAGTTCGCCAACCTCGTCGTTACTATCACGAAAGCCCTTGCGGGTGCAAGGCGGGTTAGTGACGTTTTTGAGATCCAATCTTCCCAAACCGCAGGAAAACGGACGCAAGGGGAGGATACGAAGGAAATTCTTCGTTTCGAAAACGTTTCAATCCGATACTATTCGGATGCACAGCCTGCGTTGTCCGATATTTCGTTTTCTGTCACCGAGGGGCAGACCGTGGGAATCCGCGGCGGAACGGGATCGGGCAAATCCACGCTTATCAACTTGATTCCGCGCTTTTATGATGCAACCCAAGGACGCGTGCTTTTTCGTGGGATCGACGTCCGAGAATACGACCCTGCGGTTTTGCGGGAGAAGATTGGAATCGTTCCGCAGAAGGCCGTTTTGTTCCGCGGGACAATTCGCGATAATCTCAAATGGGGCAAGGAAGATGCTACTGACGAGGAATTGTGGCAGGCGCTCCGCGTCGCTCAGGCAGAGGACTTTGTCCGCGAAAAGTCTTTTGCTTTGGATGAACCCGTAGAACAAGCAGGACGGAACTTTTCGGGCGGACAGCGCCAACGCTTGACTATCGCCCGTGCATTGGTTCGTTGCCCCGAAGTTCTCATTCTGGACGATTCTTCCTCTGCGCTGGATTATGCCACGGAGGCATCGCTTCGTTCTTCCTTGAATACGCTGCCCGAGAGCGTGACGACCTTTATTGTATCCCAGCGGGCATCCTCCGTTCGTTATGCCGATTTAATCCTTGTATTAGAGGATGGCGAGTTGGTGGGGGTGGGCAATCACGATGAATTGATTTCCGATTGTGATGTATATCGGGAAATCTTCGATTCACAATTTGAACGGGAGGAGGACGTGTAATGAATCGGAAGCAGACCATAAAAACGGTTCTTTCTTACCTCCGTCCCTATTGGGGATATCTCTTTTTGTCCCTTTCCCTTGCGCTTGTTACCGTTGCTTTGACGCTGTACGTTCCGATTTTAACGGGGCAGGCGGTAGATCAGATTCTTGGTGTTGGAGATGTAAACTTCCCTGAAGTATTCAAAATCCTTGTGTCCATTGCGGCCTCCGTTTCTGTAACGGCGCTTGCACAATGGGGAATGAGCCTGTGCAACAATCGTCTTACCTTCGGAATGATTCGGGATATTCGACGGGATGCATTTAAGAAAATTTCCGTCTTGCCTCTACGGTATATCGACTCCCGTCCCGTAGGTGATCTGGTTAGCCGTGTGATTTCGGACGTAGACACTTTGGCCGATGGTCTCCTGATGGGCTTTACGCAGCTGTTTACGGGATGCGCCACAATTTTGGGAACCCTTGCGATAATGCTGTTTTTGTATTATCGGATTGCCCTTGTTGTCATTCTGGTAACACCGATCTCTCTCTTCGTCGCTTCTTTTATTGCAAAGCGCACCTATTCTATGTTTCAACGTCAGTCGACGGTTCGGGGTGAGCAGACGGCTTTGATCGATGAAATGATCGGTGAGCAGAAACTTGTTTTGGCGTTTGCATACGAAGAGCGTGCCAAGAAGCGTTTTTCTGATGTAAACGAACGCCTTCGTTCGGCTTCTTTGCAAGCAATTTTTTATTCTTCCTTGATGAATCCCTCTACACGATTCGTCAATAGCTTAGTGTACGCGGGTGTCGGCCTTGTCGGTGCGTTGGCGGTTATTTCCGGTTGCGGATTTACCGTGGGCCTATTATCAAGCTTTTTAAGCTATGCAAATCAGTATACAAAGCCGTTCAACGAAATTTCGGGAGTTGTGACCGAATTGCAGAACGCATTGGCCTGTGCTGCTCGTACCTTTGAACTGATCCGTGCAGAAGAAGAATCCCAAGATTCCGATGCGGATCCCTTGCCTGAAACCGTTCCCGGAAACGTTTCCTTGGATCACGTGTATTTTTCCTATCATCCCGATCAGAGCCTTATTGAAGATCTTACTCTTTCTGTATCTTCGGGACAGCGGATCGCAATTGTTGGTCCCACGGGGTGCGGAAAAACGACGGTTATCAACCTATTAATGCGGTTTTATGATCCCGTTTCCGGCTCCGTTAAGGTTGAGCAGATCGACGTTCGAGAGATTTCCCGCTATTCCTTGCGGAAGAATTACGGTATGGTTTTACAGGAAACCTGGTTGAAATCCGGGACCGTTCGTGAGAACATCGCGGTAGGCAAACCAAACGCCACCGAGGATGAAATTATTTCCGCCGCAAAAGCGTCTCACGCTCACAGCTTCATTATGCGTCTTCCCAACGGATACGATACTCCCATCGGGGAAGCAGGAGACGGACTGTCCCAAGGTCAAAAGCAGCTTCTCTGCATTGCTCGCGTAATGCTCTGCCGTCCGCCGATGCTGATTTTGGATGAAGCAACCTCATCCATCGATACTCGTACCGAGCACAAGATTCAACGGGCTTTTTCCAAATTAATGGAGGGAAGAACCTCCTTTATCGTAGCACACCGTCTCTCCACCGTTCGTGAAGCTGATTGCATCTTAGTGATGCGTGACGGAAAGGTGATCGAACAGGGAACCCATTCGCAATTGCTTGCTCGCAACGGTTTCTACGCTCAGCTATACCAAAGTCAATTTGCCCATTAAATAAAGCGATGTTATAAAACGCCTCGACAAGTTTCTTGTCGGGGCGTATGTTTTTCCTTACGGATTCATATAGTGAAGAGAAAGATATTACAATTTTTTGACGATTTTTCAAATAACTTGCTTTTTTGGGGTAAAAGCTTTATAATGATAATGGCCTTTCCCCATTTTTCGGAAGGGTGATTTGAGTGAGATCAAAGCAAAAGCTTTTTTCAATCTTCTTATGCGTTTGTTGCTTTTTTTCTGCTCTTTCCGTTTCTTTATGCGTTGTCCGCATAAAATTGGAGGAGAACAGAGGGACTTCGTCTTTTGACGAAAAAACTCCCGAAACGCAAGGATTCTTGACGTCGTCTCTTCCGCTGGTTCCCCCTACCGACGAGGCAGGTTTGACGGTTATTTCCGATACGGGATCGGTATTTAACATTCTTCTTATCGGAACCGATGCCCGCATATCTGGGCAGCCCTGTCGTTCGGATACGATGATGCTGGTTTCCATAAACCGCCAAAGCAAAAAAATAGTTGCTTGCTCTCTGTTACGCGATATTCTGGTGCCTATTGACGGTTATGGTGAACACCGCTTAAATTCAGCGTATTCCTTTGGGGGAACGTCGCTGCTATTGAAAACATTAAGAGATTCGTTGAATATTGATATTTCTTCTTACATTTCCGTTGATTTTTCCTCATTTGCCAAGATCATTGATATTTTGGGCGGGGTAGAGGTGGCGGTTTCCTCCGAAGAAGCAAGAGTAATGAACGAGATGTGCAAGCAGTCCGATTCTGGGATTTCGAAGATTCCGCTAAAGGACGGAACCTACCATCTCAACGGAATTCAAGCGCTGTCATATGCTCGCGACCGAAGCAGCCCGGACGGGGATTTTGATCGAACAAAGCGCCAGCGAAATCTTATCAGCTCCGTAATTAAAAAAATTAAAAAAGCAACTCCGCTGGAATTGCTGAATCTTCTTCCCGTAATTCTTCAAAACGTCAACACGAATCTTTCGGAATCCCAATTCAAAGCTATAATTTCTGAGTTGTCGGAATATCTGAATTACGATTCCGTATTTACCGCCATTCCTCAACAAGGAACGTTTTCGTTTATAACTCTACGAGGAATGTCTGTGATTGACGTGGATTTTGAAGCAAATATCCGCTATCTTTCGGAAGTGATATATTCTTAACGGAGTTCTATGAAATGGATTTAATTTATTTGCGGCACGGTCAGACCGATTGGAACAAGCAAGGCAAGCTACAGGGGAGAACTGACATCCCCTTGAACGAAAACGGGATCTTCGGTGCAAGAAGTGCAGGAGAAGTTCTTTCAAGGTATCATTTTGATGCAATATACTGCTCGCCCTTGATCCGTGCCCAACAAACGTTGCAGCACGCGTGCCCAAGCGCAGTCCCAATCCTCGACGAGCGTCTCTCTGAATGGTCCTTCGGCCCTTTGGAGGGACAACCCGTGCCGTCGGATTTTTACTCCCACCGATGGTTCTTTGGGCAACCTCCCATTCTTGGAATGGAGCAGATCGAAGATGTTGTTGCCCGTGTTTGCGAGTTTTATGCTGAGATAAAACAAAAGCATCCTCAAGGAACGGTCCTTGTAGTTTCCCACGGCGGTGTGTCTGCGGCAATGCACTGCGCGGTTTACGGAATACCGAAAAACGAGAACTTAAGTCGATACTGTCTCCCCAATTCTATGCCCGTATTATTCCGCGAGGGACATCCTCCCGTAATCCTTCATCCATAATTCTCTTGAATGCCATCTTCCCAGAACGGTTTTCACCTAATTAAGTCATGCGTAAGAAAAATTTTAGGAGCTTTGAATGAACGAGAAAATAAGTGCTTTTTGTTGTCCCGTTTGCGGAAATGAGATGCACAAGGATGACAAAATTTTGCGGTGCGCTTCGGGACACTGTTATGATTACGCCAAAAGCGGATATGTGAATCTCTTGATGTCGAGGCAAGGACGACTCCACGGGGACGATCGTTCGATGGTCCGTGCCCGTACTGCGTTTTTGTCTCAAGGATATTTTTCTCCGCTATTGAAAACCCTGGCTTCCGTTGTAATGCCGAATCTTCCTTCCTCTCCAAACATTTTCGATGCGGGCTGTGGAGAAGGATGGTATACGGAACAATTGCACAATATATTGTGTTCCAATGGATTTTCGCCCAAAAGTGTGGGGGTAGATATTTCTCGTGACGCTTTATCCGCAGCCGCGAAGCGTCCCTTTGACGGTGAATTTGCCGTGGCAAGTCTGTATCACGTTCCGTTAACAGATGCTTGGGCCGACTTGATCATAAATGTTTTTGCCCCCGACTGCATTGAGGAATTTTCCCGCATCTTAAAGCCAAAGGGAATTTACGTAAAAATCATTCCATTGGAAGATCATTTGTTGGAGTTGAAAAAGGCGGTTTATGATTCTGTCTACGAGAACGAGGTTTCTATTCCCGATTATTCGGAATTTCAACTGATCTCCAATACGGTATTGCGTAAAACGATCCATCTAAACGACAATGAAACCATTCAAAACTTGTTTATGATGACTCCTTACGCCCGAAAAACCTCCCCCAATGACATTGCAAAATTAAACGAAGTGTCAGAATTGGATACGACGACATCTTTCTCTGTGTTGCTTTATCAGAAAAAGCAGTAACAAGAAGTGCTTTTTCATACTATCAGAAAATCGAAAATGCACCCTCTCTTTTTCTTTGCTTCTCAAATGTCATGATTATTTCATTGACACCGCAGAGAATTTTTGTTATAATAAAAAAAGATTTTCTGCAGCCCTCGTACTATCTTGATTTTGAGGTGCCGATTTTTCTAACAAAAATCCTAAAAATGCACAATTCATCGGGGTATGTGTAGCACAGTTGGTAGCTCTCTCGCTTTGGGAGCGTGAACAAGCTTCGCCGTTCTAAAAAAACAAAAGTGCGAAAAAGCCTTGTAATACGGGCATTTTCGGCACTTTATAAAATCTCAAAAAAGCGTAAAAATCGGGTTTGACCACAGTTTGTCCCACTTCTACGCAAAATCTTAAAAATTCAATATAAAATCGGGGTGTGGCTCAGCTGGTAGAGCGGGTGGTTTGGGAGCTAAAGGTCGCTACCCGATCCCCTCTTCAAAAAAGCGAGGAAACGCGAGAAAAACGGAGGAAAAACGAGCATTTGCCGTTTGACCTACCCCCGCAAAAGTGGTTTGACCACAATTTTGACCAGTTCTGT
>JAGAOB010000011.1 GCA_017623895.1 Clostridia bacterium | reverse complement strand
CGTAATGATTGGTCAGCACAAACCCTTCGATTCCCGCCGCCCTTGCGTGATCGATTCCCACGGAATAAGGGACGCGGCAGCAGGTACTGATCCCCGCGGAATGGGCGTGCAAATCTACCAAGATCATAGAATGGCTCCTTTAACGGTATTCGTCCAACACTTGTTGCAAAAGTGCAGGGTTGTCGGTCATAATGCAGTCGCATCCAAGACGGATGAGCATCCGCATTTCGTCGGCGTCGTTGATGGTCCAATACTGCACCGCCATATTCCGCCGATGGGCGCGGGACAGGATGGGCTTTAAGGTGAGGGGGAGATCGAAACCCACGTCGTAGGTCAGGGGGATCTGCAGACAGACGAAATCGCTGTCGTCAAACAGGTTGACCCCCAAAAGCAGAGATTTGATAAAATCCCCCGCCGAGGCCTCCGAAGCCCCCCGCAGGAGGTGGGGATAACGGGTTTTCAATTCGGCTTCGATCTCCTCATGGAAGGTCCCGATCACGATTTGATCCTTGTATTCGGGATAAGCGTTCAGCGTTTCGTTCAGAATCCGACAGGCCTCCGCCCCCAGTTCTCCCGAATCCTTGATCTCAACGATAAACAAAAGATCGGGGTTGACCTCGTAAAACTCCGCAAACAGCTTATCCACCGTAGCGATCTGCAACCCCGCCGCGGCAACGTCCTCCACGTCCTCGTAGATCCGCTGTCCGTCCTTTTCAAAATAGTATCCGAAATTATACTGCTCCAGCTCTGCCAGGGACAGATCGGAAATATAGTGACGGTTTTCGACGGTCTTGCACCGCTCCTTCACGTCTTCGAGGGGCAGATCCCCGTTGATGTTGCAGGTTTCGTCAACGTAAGCGTCGTGATTGTAGACCAGATAGCCGTCCTTGGTTAAGTACAGATCGCTTTCAATAATATCCACGTGATAGGTATTTACCGCCTCCCGAAAGGCGAGCATCGTGTTTTCGGGATTACATTCTCCTCCGCCCCGATGGGCAGCCACCATCGGCAATGCTCCCGGATCCACCACAAAGGGATTCTGCTCCGTCACCTTGGCAGGGGGGATCAGATTGATCACCAAAAAGAAAGCTACGACTGCGGGAAGAGCCGTACCGACGATTTTTAAGACTCGAAAGCGTTTCATTCTTTTCTGCTCTCCTCTTTTTCTGTGTTTTTTTGAAATTTTGAGATTCCCCTGACCACGCCCCAAATACCCCAGCCAAGCCCGCACAGGCCCAACAGGACGAGAAAGAGCAGGGCGAACAGGAGACATCCCACGGCGGTCCAACCGTCGGTCACAAGAACGAAAATTCCAAACCCTGCCGCCGCGGAAAGAAAGACCCCCGCAGGCAACAGTCGAACCCACAGCCGACGAAGGAAAAAGCACAGCGTCATCTGACCGAAAAGCGTGGCAAGACCGCAGGCAATCAAAATCAAATTATCTGCGGAAAGCATCGGAATCCCTCCTTTTTTACGAAAATAAAGCGATCAGACCGATTCCTCCTCCTCGCAGATCTTCACCTTGGGCAAAGACCAGCGGAACGTGGAGGCCAAAATGCGAATCGCCACTACGAGAAGAACGCCGACGGCAGAAGCCACCGTCAAATTTCCCGTATATTTTCGCAACAGCCAAAACACCAAAATTCCCACCAAGGACGCCACGGCGTATATATGCTTTCGCAAAACGAAGGGGATATTTTTCGTCAGAACATCCCGCATCATTCCTCCGCCGATCCCCGTAAGAACCCCCGCAACGACTACCAGCAGAAGATTCTCCTGAAATCCATAATTACAGGCGACCTCCGCCCCCATCACGGAAAACACACCCAAGCCCACCGAGTCAAAAATATTGTTCACGTGCACGATTTTGGACTTTTTGCGATAAATCCCGCTTTTTACGTACAAAAGAAAGAATACGGCGATGGAGATCCCCAACGCAATCAGGATCATCACCAGATTATCAAAAACCAACGGCGGCGTGATTCCCAAGACCACGTCGCGCAGGATTCCTCCCCCCACCGCCGTGATGCAACCGACCAAGCAAACCCCAAAGAAGTCCAGCCTCGCCTCCACGGCGACCAGCACCCCCGTGATAGCAAAGGCAACGGTCCCAATACACTCCAAAATAAACACGATATGCTCGGACATAGCAATGCTCCTTACGTAATAAGTCTATCCCAGAGGGGATTCAAAAAAAGCGAAGGCAAACCAAATTTGCGGTATTACGGAATCATCGGCGCAATGCCTGCGCGGGCGCAGCACCGGGGCGTTCCCCACCGTCGGCGCAGCACCGGGGCGTTCCGCTGCGGCGGGGGCGGCTTCCGAGAGAGACGCACGAACGGATCAACGGGGATAAGGGCAAAGGGAATATTTTATACCGAAAACGGGGGTTGTAAAGCAAAAGGTTGAGAGCAGGCTTGAATAAAATCTTCGAAAATTCTTCGGTTTTGCGGGTCGGTTTCAAATAATCGCTCGGGGTGCCATTGATAGGCGCGAACGTACCGCTCTTCGGCGGAATAAACAGCCTCTATGAGCCCATCCTCTGCAATCCCCATAATTTCAAGCCCTTTTCCAAGCTTCTTTATTGCTTGATGATGAAAACTGTTTGCCTTGATTTGCTCCACGCCCGTCATTTCGTACAGCGGGGTACGGACGATAATTCTCACGTCGTGGGAAGGCGAAAACTTAGGCTCGCATTGGCGGTGTAAAATTTTCGTAGACACCTCGCTTGGAATATCTTGATACAATGTCCCGCCAAGCGCAACGTTAATAAGCTGAGCGCCGCGGCATATGCCGAGAATGGGCTTTGAGGTCTTAATCACCTTTTCAAAACACTTGAATTCAAACGCATCGCGATGCTCTTGAATCCCCCCGATATTACTCTCGAGCACTTCTCCGTAATGCTTTGGATGGATATCTGCGCCCCCCGTAAAAAAGAATCCGTCACAAAGATCTACCAAGCGATCCATCGTTTCCTCTTCGTCTATAAACGGGAAAAGAACGGGGATTCCGCCGCACCGTTCAATGGCGTGAATATACGGATTTTGAACCCTTGTACAGAATTCGTTATCAATTTCTGCAAGCACTCCGATGATCGGCTTCATCGTTGTCCTCCCGTTCTATGCGAATATGGGTCTGCGGCAGCGCCGACAGTTTTTGATCGATCCTGAACGTTCACATCAAACTCGATATGCTCGTCTGCTCTTTCTCGGCTCAAAAGGTCAACCGTCTTTTCTTTAGGCAGGAAAGCCAACTGAGCTTGAATCAAGGCAATCTTTTCGAAATCTCTTTTGTTCCTTGTGTCAATTCTGTACCCGTCTTTTGCAGAGGCGGTATAAACCCTCAGGTACTGTTGCAGGGTCAATAGCTTAAACCGCACATCCTTGTTTTTGACGATTTGAATTTCTGTCATAGGAATGCCTGCAAAAGCTTCCAATCCTTCAATTTGCGCATAAGAATAGCGGATACCTTCTTTTTCGAAGATATGCTCCTTCTCATCAATTAAGGTATATCCCTCTTCTTCGAGTACCGAAGAGAATTCATTCCATTTTTCTTCCAAAAATACTTCGGGGATGAGAATGTCAACGTCGTCAACATTCAGATTCTTTCCCGTCAAATATTCCAAACCCAAAGAGCCATACATCAAAGGGGTAACGCCAAACGCATTTGCCAGCAGCTTCGTGTTGATGAAGAATCCCTCTTGCTTTTCGCTGTCCTCTTTCCTGACTAAACACACTATCGATTCCACGTGCCCCGTTCTGGGGAACATATCGTAGGGGGTGATGGGGCCCGGAACGTAGGAGTCCCTCAGCAGGGCAAGATCTCTTGCTTGGGTTGCGGGGTTGCAGGAGATATAAACGATTTTTTCGGGGGCGATTTCCCGCAAGGCGGCGATGGCGTCGATGGAAAGGCCTTTGCGGGGAGGGTCGACGATGACAGCGGTGGGCTTGTGTGGAAGCGTTGAGAGGATCTGAAGCGTGTTGGCGGCATCGGAAGCGAAGAAGCAGGCGTTTTCGATGCCATTTCGCCTCGCGTTTTCTTTAGCGTCCTCGATGGCTTGGGGAATCACCTCGATGCCGACGACCTGCTTGACCTTTCTTGCACAGGTCAGCCCGATAGTACCGATCCCGCAATACAGATCCAACAGAATATCGTCGGGGGAAAGATAGGCGGCAGCGGCGGCGTAAATGGCTTCGGCCTGCAGAGTATTGACCTGATAAAAGGAACGGGGAGAAATGGCGAAGCGCACGCCGTTCATCGTATCGAAAATCCGTTCTGCGCCGAACAGCAGATGAAAGCGATCTCCCAAAATAACGTTGGTTTTTTGGGAATTAAAATTGATCCAGACGCTTTTGACTTCAGGGAATTGCTTCATCGTCTCAATCAGGTCGTCCTTGGCGGGGATCGCATCCACGTTCCCTGCGTTCACGGTAAGACAGACCATCGTCTCCCCACTGTAATGACCCCGCCGCAAAAACAGGTGGCGGACCAAGCCCCTGCCCGTGGTCTCGTCGTAGGGAGAGATCTGATGCTTCCGAATCCATTCCTCCACGGCCTTTATCACAATCGAAAACTCCCCGTAGGCCGCGGAACAATCCGAAACGGGGATCACCCGATGGGAGCGAGGGGAGTAAAAGCCGAATTTTCCCTCGGGAGATAAGGGAAGCTGAACCTTGTTTCGATAATGGGACTGCAAGGGAGAGGGAACGCAGTCGTTGACCGAGATCTCTCCCGAAAAATTCAATTTGTACGCCTGCCTGACGGCGTTGGTCTTGTACTCCAATTCCGCTTGGTAGGACACGTGATGAAAGGCGCAGCCTCCGCATTTTTCCGCCACGGGACAGGCGGGAGCGACGCGATGGGCGGAGGGCGTCACGATTTGGGTGAGAATGGCGGCGGCATAATGCTTAAGGACCTTGATCACGCGGCATTGCACCACATCTCCCACGGCGGCGGCACGCACGAATACGGGGAATTTCCCCTGCTGCGTATCCACGTGTCCAATACCGGCACCGTCAAAGGTCATATCGGTAATTTCCACCGTGACCAGGTCGTTTTTCTTCATAGGTCCATACGCCCCCATTATATAGTACTTTATATTTTATCATATTATGGCGACGTTGTCAAGCAAAATGCGGGGGTTTGGGAGAATTTTTCCTGCGGTGGTAAGAAGGAGTTTTCGAACAATTCCCGAATTTTTCCGCGTTTTCGGGCACGGGGGTTGACAAGGATATAAAAATTGAGATATAATGAAATATTATAAGACGTATCAACGCTCCGAAAGGACTTGTGACTATGAGCAAAACCTACATTCCCGAAGGCTATCGTGCCGAGCTGGATCTGTACGACACCCAGACCGCAATCGGGAGCATCAAGGAAATTTTTATCGCCCACTAAAGCAGAGCCTTGCATCTGCGTCGCGTGACCGCCCCGCTGTTCGTCGACCCGAAAATGGGGTTGAACGACGATCTGAACGGCGTGGAACGCCCCGTCTCCTTTGACATTCCCTCGGCAGAGACCGACGCACAGGTAGTCCACTCCCTTGCGAAGTGGAAGCGTATGGCGTTGCACCAATACGGATTTCGGGTAGGCAGAGGATTATACACCGATATGAACGCCATCCGTCGGGACGAGGAATTGGACAACCTCCACTCGGTCTACGTGGATCAATGGGATTGGGAGAAGGTTATCACTGCCGATTGCAGAACGGAGGAATATCTGAAATCCACCGTGCAATCCATCGTCAACGCCATCGTGGCAACGAGTCACGATCTGCGAGTGCGGTTTCCGCAAATCAAGACGGTGCTGAATCCCGACGTGACCTTCATCACTTCCCAAGAGCTGGGGGATCGCTACCCGGATCTGACTCCGAAGGAGCGGGAAAATGCCGTAACAAAAGAGCATAAGACCGTATTCATTATGCAGATCGGGGATCTTCTGAAGTCGGGCAAAAAGCACGACGGCAGAGCTCCCGACTACGACGATTGGACCCTGAACGGGGATATTTTGTTCTGGCACGAGCCCCTGAACTGCGCCGTGGAAATTTCGTCTATGGGCATTCGGGTGGACGCCGAAGCGATGGACGCACAGCTGAAAAAATCGGGCTGTGACGACCGCAGAACCCTGCCTTTCCACAAGATGGTTTTAGAGAACCGTCTCCCCCTGACCATCGGCGGCGGAATCGGACAGTCCCGTCTGTGTATGCTTCTGTTGGGCAAGGTCCACGTGGGGGAGGTCCAGGTTTCCCTGTGGGACGACCAAACCAAAAAAATCTGCGCGGATCACGGCGTAGAATTACTGTAAAAATCACGATTTCACCATAATTGGAGGACGTACTATGGAATACATTCCCGAACTGTTCGGCTCGATGGTATTCAACGACGCCGCAATGGAAAAATACCTTCCCGCGGAAACATACGAGGAACTGAAAAAGACCGTCACCGAGGGCTTGCCCTTGGACAAAAAGATCGCCGATTCCGTGGCGGACGGGATGAAGCAGTGGGCTCTGGAGCAGGGCGCCACTCACTATTGCCATTGGTTCCAGCCTATGACGGGAACGACGGCGGAAAAGCACGACTCCTTTATCAATCCCATCGGCGAGGGAAAGCTTGCGCTGGAATTTCGGGGCAAGGAATTGATCAAGGGAGAATCCGACGCCTCCTCCTTCCCCAGCGGAGGACTGCGCTCCACCTTTGAAGCCCGCGGCTATACCGCGTGGGACCCCACCTCTTACGCCTTTATCAAGGATCACACCCTTTGCATCCCTACGGCATTCTGCTCTTACGGAGGGCAGGTGCTGGATAAAAAGACGCCCTTGCTTCGCTCCGTGGAAGCGTTGAACACCCAGGCGTTGCGGATTCTGCGGCTTTTCGGGAACACCACCGCCACCCGCGTGGACACCACCGTAGGCGCAGAGCAGGAATATTTCCTCATCGATGAATCGATGTATGAAAAGCGCAAGGATCTGATCCTGTGCGGACGGACCCTGTTCGGCGCAAAGCCCCCCAAGGGACAGGAGCTGAACGACCACTATTTCGGAACCATCAAGCCCCGCGTCTCCCAATTTATGGAGGCGTTGAATCGGGAGCTTTGGAAGCTGGGGATCCCCGCCAAAACCGAGCACAACGAGGCGGCGCCCTCCCAGCACGAATTGGCGCCCGTCTTTGAATCGGCAAACCAAGCCACCGACCACAATCAGATCACGATGGCGGTGATGAAGAAATTGGCGCCGAAATTCGGCTACGCCTGCCTGCTGCACGAAAAGCCCTTTGCAGGAGTCAACGGAAGCGGAAAGCACAACAACTGGGCCATCTCCACCAACGAGGGAGAAAACCTGTTGAAGCCAGGCAAAAAGCCTGCGGAGAACAAGCAATTCCTCCTGTTCCTCATCGCGGTCATCGCCGCGGTGGACAAGCATCAGGATCTGCTGCGAATCTCTGCCGCCTCGGCAAACAACGATCACCGTCTGGGCGGTCACGAGGCGCCCCCCGCCATTCTGTCGATGTATCTGGGAAGCGAACTTTGTGAAATTCTGGACACCATCGAGCACGGAGACCAATACAGCGCCCACGGAAAGGTCGTTATGGAGTCGGGCGTGAACGTTCTGCCCCGCTTCTCCCAAGACACGGCAGACCGCAACCGTACCTCTCCGATGGCGTTTACTGGGAACAAGTTTGAATTCCGTATGCTGGGCTCCTCGGCCTCGGTGGCGGAAACCAACATCATTATGAACACCATCGTGGCAGACACCCTCTGCGATTTCGCCGACGAATTGGAGAATGCCGCAGACTTTGACGCCGCGCTGAACGACCTTTTGCGTAAGACCATCCGCACCCACCGCAGAATCCTGTTCAACGGGGACAATTACTCCGAGGAATGGGTCAAGGAGGCAGAAAAACGGGGACTTCTCAACATCCCCGCCACCAACGAGGCTCTGCCCCGTCTGACCGACGAAAAGAACGTCCGACTCTTTGAAAAGCATCGAGTCTTCACCGAGCAGGAGCTGATCTCCCGTCGGGAGATCCTGTTGAGCGAATACGCCAAGATCATCAACATTGAGGGACAGACTCTGGCAGAGATGGTCCGTCGGGAGATTTTGCCCGCCGTGATCCGCTATACCTCCACCCTGTCGAAGGCCGTGCTGCAGAAAAAACAGTTGGGGATTCAGACCGAGCCCGAAATGGGGCTCTTGACCCGCCTCTCCGATCTGGCGAAGGATCTCAACGATCAAACCGCCGCCCTGGAAAAGGAATTGGAGCAGGCCAAGGCTCTGACCGAATCGGCAAAGGAAGCGGCGGACGCCTACCGCAACACCGTATTCGCCCGTATGGACTCCATCCGCGCCGTCATCGACGCCATCGAGCCCGACGTGGATGCCACGGTATGGCCCTATCCCACGTATACCGATATTCTGTTTTACTGTGACTGATTATGATAAAATACTACAAAATCGTCCGCATTGAGGGGGAATACGCCTATCTGCAGGACGAATCCGCTCCCCACGTGGAGGAATTATTCCTCGCTCTTGCCCTGCTCCCCGCAGGCTGTGACGTGGGAACGCGGCTGAAATGGGAGAATTTCATCTACGAAATTCTTTCCTAAAGATTCCACAAATCTGACAACCTTTCGTTTCCCTTTTCCCAATCGTGGGTGCTAAAATAAGGGATACAAATTCTTGAATCGGTGGTGAATCCGTTGAAGCGTCTGCTGTTTATCTATAACCCCAAGGCGGGAAAATCGAAGATTCGGGCGCTTTTGGCGGATATTGTCGAAATCTTCGACCGCGCGGGCTACACGATCACCATCCGTCCCACCCGCCGCAAGGGAGACGCCACCCGTCTTTTGGCCCGCCACGCCGAGGAATACGACCGCATCGTGGTCAGCGGCGGAGACGGAACGCTGAATGAGGCACTTTCGGGTATACGTATCGCGGAGGAAAAGGGCAAGGCCTTCCCCGAATTGGGATACATCCCTACGGGATCGACCAACGATTTTGCCATCAGTCTGGGCATCCCCACAGACCCCGTCCGCGCCGCACAGGTTGCCGCCACGGGAGAAATCTTCCCCTGCGATTGCGGAACCTTTAACGGCCATCCCTTCGCCTACGTTGCCGCATTCGGCGCCTTTACCAAAGTCTCCTACGCCACTCCCCAGCAGATCAAAAACACGTTGGGGCATTTTGCGTACGTTCTGGAGGGAATCAAATCCCTGGCCCAGATCAAGGGCATCCCCTTCACCGTTCAGACCGACGACGAGACCTTTTCGGGGAATTATTTGTACGGGATGGTCTCCAACTCCAATTCCATCGGAGGATTCAACGGTATTTACGGCAAGGAAAGCGTTGCGCTCAACGACGGCTTTCTGGAGGTTCTTCTCATCAAGGAGCCCCGCACCCCCGCAGAGCTGAGCGAGCTGATGTCCGACCTACTTCGGTCAAACCTCAGATCCCGCCACGTCGTATGGCTGAAAACCAAACGGATCACCTTTGCCTGCGATGAAGCCGTTCCGTGGACCTTGGACGGAGAATTCGGAGGAGACCCCTCCGTCGCCGAGATTTTAGCGGTCAAGGACGCCTTCCGCGTCGCCGTCCCCCCGAAAGACCTGCTCCCTGCCTCCGCGGCCCAACGCCTGAAGGCGTAATTCAAAAAACAAGAAAGCACCTGCCCTTGCAGGTGCTTTTTTTAATGCAGAAAACGGACAGAAAGCCAAAAGGATTTCTGTCCGTTTTATTCGGCGGTGCCCCTCAGATTATTGTTGTTCCTTTTTGTGGCGCAGCAACCCGACCACGGTAAGAACCCCGCAGAACACCACGGAGATTCCCAAGGAGATCAGGGCGACCATTCCAGTAGAAATGGGCTTCCGACTTCCCGAATCGTTGCCCGAGGACGCGGAGGAGGAGAGACTCCCCACAGATTGGGACGGGTCTTGGGAGGGATGGGAGTTCGTTGCGTCGGTCTCGTCGGTGAGGGTTCCCTCAGTTCCCGACGTCGTATCGGAATCAGAACCGTCGGATTCGGTATCGGTCAGCGACTCGGAATCGGTTACCGTATCGGATTGAGTTCCCCCGTCGGTATCGGTCTTGGTTGCCGAGTCTGTTTTGGTGGAAGAGGTCGGTTTGGTGGAAGAGGTCGGTTTGGTGGAGGCGTCGGTATCGGAGGGCGCGCTGTCCGTCTTGTTGGAGGTGTCCGAATCCGTCGTCGTGGAGGACGAGGGGGTATCGGTCACCGTAGAGGATCCCGAGGATCCCGAATCCGTGGAGGAGTTGACCGTCTTCAGGGTTACCGTCACCGAGGCGGGAGCCGAATCCAGATCCGTATCGTCGGGACGCACGAATTCGTTGATCGTCATCGAAATTTGCGTGGATTGTGCCGAAGTGTCCTTCACCGTAAAGTGGAAGGTGATCTTCGTTCCCGCATTGGCCATATTTTCTCCCATCGGGTACACGCCGTTGATATAATATTTTCCGTCGGTGGTGTTGGCGGTGGCAATGTCGGGGCGGGTGGGGGTAAAGCCGTAGGTATCGTTGTCGACCGTCGCGGTGGTAGGCTTTTTGGACAGTTGAACCACGGCGGGATCGAACTGCAGAACGAAGTCAAAGGAGCCCCATTCTTCCGCAGGGAAGTTGACCGTTACGGTAAACGCCCCCTCCGAAACGTCGGATTTCGTCATCGTAAAAGGCTGTGCCGCCGAGGCGTGCCATCCGCAGAAAACTGCACAAACCGTCAGCAAAACGCAGAGAGAAACAGAAAACAACCGTTTAAATTGAATTTTCATAATAGGATCCTTTCGTGCATATCAGCCTTGAATGGGGAACGAGGGAATCATTCCCGCGAGAAATTGCATAATCAGCATCGCGTCCGCAACCGTAACCTCGCCGTCCCCCGACACGTCGCCCGTGCGAAGCTTGTATTCGGTGGTGGGGTCGAGGTTATCCCATTGAATGATCTTTGCCTTGTATTGCATAATCAGCATTGCGTCGGCAATGGAGGCTTCTCCGTCCAGATTGACATCGCCGTACTGCAGGGGATTGTCGGCATTGGAGATATAAACCACGGGAGAAGACAGATCAAAGGAGGTGTACGAAAGCAACGCATCTCCTTTTGCATTGGTCAGCGTATTCAGACAGAGGTCGTACCCCGTCTTCGCCCTTGCAAGGTCCTTGATGGCAAAGGTGAACACTGCCACCGCCCCCGTATAAGAGGTAATGCTGCAATTCGGGTCTCCCGTAACGGCAACGAAGTTGCAGTACCCCGCGGCGTTGGATTGGGAGATGTCGCGATGGTCGGTGATAAAATCGTAATTCCGCTGGGCGGAGGCGACCTTTGCCCCCACGGTGACGTTGGTCAGGGTCAGGGCGGAGGGATCGAACTTCAGTCCTCCGTCAAAGGCGGTCCAGCGCAATCCGTCGGTGAAGATCTCCACCGTCAGCGTGGTTTTGTCGGCGGTGACCACGGGACGCATATAAAAATGGGGAACGGTAGCGGCGGTAACCGAAAGACAGGAGAACAGTCCCAGGATAAGGACGAAAACCAAAGTGAAAGCAATTCTTTTTTTCACGTCAGCTCTCCTCCTTTTTCGGCTTGAGTTGGGTCGTTTTCCCCGTCAGATACGAAACGATCGCCACGGCGTCGTTCCGATCGACGGTGCCGTTGCCGTCCAGATCTGCCCCCTCCGTCTGTCGGACCGAAAGGGTAACCTTTCCCGCAACCGCCCCTGCCAAAAGAGCGGCATCGGAGGCGGTGACCCGCTTATCCGCGTTGAGATCCCCGAAGGGAAGCACCGTAACGGGGAAGGAAACGACGTGCTCCTCCACGGTGACCGTTGCGGTATATTGTCCGTTTTGAGGGGAAGAATAAGTTATCTTATAAGATGCAGAAGGAACGGTGATTTCGGTCATATCCTCCTGCAACAGAGTCACGCGGATCGGCGACATATCGGGGGAAACCCCGTCATAGGAATAGAATCGGTCGTTGGGGACGGTAACCGAAAGGACGGGCTTTGTATATTCCAAAGAGACCCATCCCTGCTTGCCGTCATAGGACACCTTCCCCCAATCTCCCGAGATCTCCGTCACGGTGAGAAGAGTGGCGTGGGGGATGGAGGCCAAAACCTCCGTATCGGTGCTCGGACCGGAACGAAGCCGCAGAGTCACGGAGGGCGTATTCACCCGAACCTGTCCGGGCTGACGAGCCACCGACGAAGACCCGCCGATGGATTCGGGGGGAACGTAGGTCCCCACCGATTCGGGATACTCCGTGGGAAGGTGGATATATTCAATGCCACATTCCCGATAGCGCTCGGTGAATCGCTCCCAGGACCAATACCAGCCGTCCACCTTGCAGGGCTCCCCCGTGTTGGCGTGATAGACGTACATTCCGTTTTCATCGGTGG
Organism: Clostridia bacterium; assembly: GCA_017623895.1. GTDB lineage: Bacteria > Bacillota > Clostridia > Oscillospirales > UBA644 > RGIG995. The sequence goes on along the minus strand of JAGAOB010000011.1, from coordinate 1,355 downwards.
AAAGAACGATGAAGGAATGCTTTCCCTTCGCCCGTACGTTGGCCCCCGTTTTGACGTCCTTGAACAGCTTTTTGACGTTTTCCACCGTCATTTCCGAGGCCTTCAGCGAGCCGAGAGAATAATATTTTCCTTCGCTTTCCGTATAATTAATACGGTCGACAAAGCCAAACAGCTTGTAGAACATATAGTGGGCAAAGCCCATACACTGGCAGGAATAGAGGCGGACCAGCTTCCCATCCTTTTCGGGGTCGTTATAGTCGGAAATGCAATCACAGCCTCCGTAATAGCTGCACTTGTCGTGGCAGGTGCAGGGCTCTCCCGTATAGGAAAAATACGATCCTACGGGAAATTCGGCAAACACCACATCCAGCCTGGTTGCCACGGAAACGTTGTCGGTATAATCCCAACCGATTCCCGTGATTCCCTTTACCTCTCCCTTGGTTTCGGCGTGGGAGTTCAAAGAAACGCAGGGGGAAAAATACAGGATAAAAAGAAAGACCAACGCCGAAAAAACGGCGACGCATCTGCAAACGATCCGCTGTCTCATCGCCACGGTAATTCCCCTCCCCCCGTATCTTCTAATTTACAATTCACTTTCATTATAACAAGCAAACCCCCGCCTGTCAACAAATTTCGGACAAAAGTCACAATTTTTTTGCCGAATTGCACCGTTTTGGGAGGAAAAATATGGTACCCAATCAAGAAAGCCCGAAAAAGGAGGGATTGCCTCTCTTTCGAATTCTTCAAATGCTGCGGGAGGCTCAGGTTGGCGCCTTTGCCGCCCAGGCCGCCTTTTTCGTGATCCTTTCCGCCATTCCGTTTTTGGTGTTTTTGACGGCAGTCCTCCACTACGTCCCCTGGACGGAGGGAGATCTGGCACAGCTGTTACCCGCGGCGCTGGGGGAGGAAATTTTGCAGATCCTCCCCGACGCGTCCCCCTCGGTTGCCGTTTTGTCCCTTTCGGCGGGAACCGCGTTATGGTCCGCCTCCCGCGGAGTGGTGGCGCTGACCCGCGGATTGAATAGAATGTACGGGCGAACCGAGACCCGAAATTATTTTCTTTTGCGCTTTTTTGCCTTGGCGGAAACCCTGATTCTGGAGATCGCGCTGATCTGCACGCTGGGAGGTGCGGTACAGGGAGAAGCCCTGGGAGATGCAGCAGGCGCCGACGGTACGGTACGGGCGATCTTCCGCACCGTGGGAGGGTTTCTTCTTCTAACGCTGTTTTTTCTGTTTCTCTACACCGTGTTGCCCGATCATTCCACGGGGATGCGCCGCCAGCTCCCGGGAGCGATGGGGGCGGCCGTGGGGTGGATCCTGTTTACCGAGGGATATTCGGTCTACGTGGAGCAGAT
>JAGAOB010000083.1 GCA_017623895.1 Clostridia bacterium | reverse complement strand
TTGATTTATATGCGGAGGTGTGATATAATGTACTTGGGGGGATTGATTAGATAATGTTTTCCTTTTTGAAAAAGAAGAAAAAAACACCAATATTTGAAATTGATTCTCCAAAAATTTCATTAACACCTAACACTGTTGATTTCATATCAATCTTAGAAAAATTTGAAATTAATTATACGTGTGTTACCAACGGTTACATTACCTTTTCCGCGCATGTCTTTGACTATGCTCATCCACTTATGCTTGGAATACACTACAACCCATTAAAAATTGAGTTTATAGAAATATTCAGACCCATAGAATATTATCAACACGATACATATGACATCAACATCTCGTTTTCTGAATTATCTGAAATATTGATTAAAAAATATGGAAAACCACTCATTACCACATCAGCCTCAATAAATGGGTATCCGTGTGAACAATGGAGAACCACTGATTATATTGTTAACCATTATATCATGGATCGATTTGGTCCTGAAGAACATTTACATATTAACTTTTACAAGTCTTAATGTAAGGATGCTTGTTGACCTTTTGTTCGCAAGTACCTCGATTTTTGACCTTTTTATCAGTATTAGGCAGAAAAAAGCACATCTGTAAACAGATGTGCTTTTTTCAATGAAGCGCACCTTCGGTGCATGAAAAATGAAGCAAGGCTTCGCCTTATGAAGCGAGCCTTCGGCTCACGGAGAGGTTAATGTGCGCTTCGCTTCACACAAGCGCAGCGAGTGCTTCATGGCGGCAAAGCCGCCGCTTCATATCGACGAAGTCGATGCTTCATTGACAAAACAATATAGTTATGCTATAATAATCTCAACAAATAATTTTCAAAAACTTTATAAATGTAATTACGCATAAAAGGAGAAATTTATGAAAGAAAGAAAATATATAATCTCTTTTGTATTATTGATTGTCTTGATTTTTAATTTTAGCTCTTGCGGATATTCAGACAAAGAAACACAGGAATTAAAAGAGGCTTTGGCTCCGTACGACAGATCAAATCCGTATATTTTTATAACAGACAATGATCACATATACACAGAAAGTGGTTTTGTCAACCTTGACGATATAACCTATGAGGGCGAGAAATGCCATCTGATACGTCCCGATGCATATGGAATGTATGCTTATTCTGCTGAGGATAATTTGGATCTAACGATCAACATTATATATATAGAGTACCATACTTGGAAAATAACATTGGTAAAAAGCCTTTTGTTGCCTAAAAGGCTCTACGATATATCTCTGATAAAAGGCATATTTTATATCCGAATGGATGATCCTGAAACAGACGAGCAAAAGCAAATTTATTTCTTGTATGATATGAATAATGATCAAACGTCCACCGTGGATACTAAAGATTATTACGCATACGTAAAAATGGCAGACGGATATGCTGAGCATTTTTACAATTTTGAAAGATATACTCTGTCAGCCATAACGACCGGTGCCACCATTTTCAGCCCTAATAAGTATTACATCACAGACAACCAAACAGGAATGATCAAAGAATTAGATGAATCTCTATTGGATACCTGCGAGGAAGGAAAAATAATTCGTTCCTCTGACGCTTTCTTGTCTATGAACTGTGCTTACGAAAAAGACGGCTATGTATATTTATTGTTTGGTCACACCCGAGGCTTGCTTGAAAATGACAATTATTTCATTATGAAATATGATTTTGAAACCCATACTCTTGAGTACTACGCTGCTATATGGGAGCCGTTTAACGACGATGTCGTTCCATACCTACTTATTCCATAAATGATTTCAAGCGAAAGGCGGTGTGATAATGAAAAAGGCAAAAACCATTATAATCATTTGCATATTGATCGTCGTTTTGCTTTGCTTAGTTCCAATTCCTCTTAAATTAAAGGATGGTGGAACTACATACTTAAAACCTATTATACCAATATATGAAATATATATTTATAACACGGAAATGCCAAATCTAAAACCGTACTATCAAGTAAAATTAACCCTACTGCGATGCAAGCTGTCTTTTCTCGAAAATCCCCCGAAAACCGAGGGCGAGCAATACGCTTACGATATTATTCAAAAGGCGTATGAGATCAATGAGAAAAAGATAGAAATGCTTGATTTTGATAAGAACAAAAAGTTGTTAGAGGATTATTACAGGTGCCTTGATAGCAGACGAAAATGATAATGAAAGGCGGTGGAAAAATGACTGCTAAAGAACGAATGATTCAAGCCCTTAAGGATATGCTTGAAAATGGTGAAACCCTTATGCACCCTATATATGGTTTGCTTGTGCAAGGCGGAAGACAATACTATGGATATTTCGGATTTACTGAAGATTTTCTTTTAATAGCGTTAGTATCGGGCAAAACCATTACAGATACAATTCGTGTTCCCTTGGATATAAACTCTGTAAAGATCAAGAAAATTATTTTTTTGAATGAGCACGTAATAGATATTAGTTTCAATGAAGGTGCACCCTGCCGAATAACCGCTTTTCCTAAAGTTTTAGCTATCGACTCGCAAAAAGAGAATTTTCCCAAATTTTTATCATATCTTAAAAGCAAAACCCCAAACAAAAATGTTCCTGACTTAAGTCAAATTATCGGTACAAAAATTAGAAGACAGTACTTTAATTTTATTTTATATGTTTTTCTTGCCACACTTCCCCCAATTATTCCTATGATATTCATTTTGGAGTGTGAAAAACAAAATATTTCGATTTGGAATTCGTGGCATCTTCTTTGGAATATTACCACCGAGGCTTTGCCGACGATTGCGGCATTTATATTGCCTTTGTTTCTTTTGTCTGTTTGCAGCAAATTTATCTTTGGGAAAACAATAGCAGTCGTTGAACAAAAAGGCTTATATTTGGATAATACTTTTATTCCGTGGGAAGATATAAAATCAGTAGAATATAATGCAACGCATTTTTCAAGATTTAATTTCCGTGCAGCATACATAACCATTACCGTGGCACCCGTAAGGAAAAGAGAATATGTTGTCGAAGTTTCAAACTTTACACTGTACGGATTAAGAAAGTTAAAAAAGCACCTTCCCAATCAAACTGTACGATGGGCAAAAGGAGAGCTTCCTCTTACGATATTTATTGCATTATTGCCCACAATCATTTTCTTGCTGATAGCATTGTTTTGATGTCATCTATTTCGGTCGACAACCACAAAGACAGCGCTTCGCTTTTGCGAGGCGCTGTCTTTTTACGTAAAATGGGATTCGAACGGGCAAGGGAGCGAATGACAGTCCTGCGGACTGTCAGAGCCGAGCCCCGCCTGCTCCGCAGAGCAGGTCGAAAAAATCTTTCGAAACACTATTTACAAAAGGAAAAATTTGTGGTATAATGAAAAAAGAAAATCGGTTCTGGTTACCGTGAAAATATAATACGTGAATGAGGAGATAAAAATGGGTAACAGTATCAACTATTCTTACCAAACGCTAAAGACGTTCTGTACGGATGCATTTATGAAGTTTGGCTTTTCCAAAGAAGAAAGCGACATTATCGTGGACGTTCTGCTGACCAGTGACCTGTACGGTATTGAGTCTCACGGAATGCAAAGATTGGTTCGCTATCACAAGGGTATTGAAAAGGGTCTGATCAAGATTGGTGCAAAGCCCGAAATCGTATTTGAAACGCCCGTGTCCGCGGTCATTGAGGGAAATGACGGGATGGGTCAGCTTTTGGGATACAAGGCGATGAACCTTGCCATTGAAAAAGCAAAGCAGACAGGTATGGCTATCGTTACGGTACGCAACTCCAATCACTACGGGATTGCGGGATATTATGCAAAAATGGCTTGCAAAGAGGGGCTGATCGGAATGTCGATGACCAACTCGGAGGCCATTATGGTTCCCACCTTCGGCAGAAAGGCAATGCTGGGAAGCAATCCCATTGCAATCGCGATGCCCGCAGAGCCTTACGACTTCTTCTTTGATGCCTCCACCACCGTTGTGACGCGCGGGAAGCTCGAGATCTACAACAAGCTCAACAAGCCTCTCCCCGAAGGATGGGCATTGGGCGCATCGGGTAAGGGAAGCTCCGACGCTTCGGACGTGTTGAAAAACATCGTGGCGAAGGCAGGGGGCGGAATCGTGCCTCTTGGCGGAGAAACGGAGCAAAGCGGAAGCCACAAGGGCTACGGATACGGGATGTTCTGCGAAATTTTCACCTCGATCTTGTCTATGGGACTCACGTCCAATCATACCCATATCGACGGAAAAGGCGGCACCTGTCACGGATTTATCGCCATCAATCCTGCCGTATTCGGAGATGCAGATGCTATTCGGGAACACCTTTCCACGCTGCTTCGCGAGCTGCGGGAATCCCCCAAGGCCGAAGGACAGGATCGCATCTACACCCACGGCGAAAAGGAAGTATTTGCGTATGAGGACCGCCTGAAAAACGGAATCAACGTAAACATCAACACCGTGGCAGAAATGGTGGATTTGTGCAACTATCTGGGAATGGACGTTAAGGAATATCTTGGAGAAGAGGCACAAAAGCTGACGCTGAAGCAAAGCTCTTACGATATGTAAAAAACAATCCATAAATAAAGATCCCTCCGCGATGCGGAGGGATCTTTTTGACGTGAGGTGAAATTACTTCAGTTCAACCTTAGCGCCGGCAGCTTCGAGAGCTTCCTTGGCAGCGTCGGCATCAGCCTTGGAAACCTTTTCCTTGACAGCCTTGGGGGCACCGTCAACGATTTCCTTGGATTCCTTCAGCCCCAGACCGGTGATTTCACGGACGACTTTGATAACGCCCATCTTGGATTCACCGACATCGGTCAGGATGACATCGTATTCATCCTTTTCAGCAGCGGCAGCAGCAGCGCCTTCTGCGGGAGCAGCGGCAACGACGGTTGCAGCAGCGGCGGAAACGCCGAATTCTTCTTCGATTGCCTTTACGAGTTCAGCAACTTCGATGATGGTAAGAGTTTTGAGTTCTTCAACAATGTTAGTAATCTTTTCGCTAGCCATTTTTCATTTCCTCCTGAATAGAAAGTTTTTTAATTTGCGTGATTATAACGAAATTCTCACGCTTCTGCGGTTTCTGCCGCGGGTTCGGACATTTTTTCTGCGTACTGGTTCAACACCACTGCCAGATTGCGGGTGGAAGCCTGAAGAACGTACATCAGGTTGACCAGAGACTGTTCCTTGGAAGGAACTGCCGCCAAAGCCTTAACGCCGTTTTCATCCATTACTTCGCCTTCACAGAAGCCGGCCTTGATCTTGAAGTTTTCGTGATCCTTTGCATATTTGCAGAGAATCTTTGCGGGAGCGACCACATCGTCGGTAGAAGTAGCCAGAGCGGTGGTGCCCTCCATGTGAACGTCAAGAGCCTCGTAGCCAACGTTCTTCAGCGCGAACTTGGTCAGGGTGTTCTTTACTACGGTGTACTCAACGCCTGCGGCACGAAGCTCGCGACGGAGTTGGGTATCGTCTGCTACGTTGATACCGCTGTAATCAACGAAGACACCTGCCTTTGCGCCTTGAAGACGTTCCGAGATCTGGTTGACGATCTGCTTCTTGGATTCAAGAATCTTTTCACTTGCCATTATTTTCACCTCCGAGAAAAGACATGGACAATATAAAATGCTCTTTTGCACCTATGAGGGCAAAAGAGCACAAAAAGCCGCAGGGGCTTATGAACTTTGTTTTGCGTCCTCGATAGGCATATTTCAGCATAAAGCACCTATTGTCTTAGGAACTTGGTTATTATATCACATATTTCGCGAAAAGTCAAGTGATCGGGTCGGAAGTTTGATCTTTTGTCATAATCTCCGCAACGAAGGGCTTTGCGTAATACTCGAAGCGGGGCTGACCGCAACAATTTTCCTCAATTTGGCGAACTTGATAATAGTAGCGATTTTTGCCATACATTTGTCCGCTGTTTCCTAAGGAAACGAAATCACCCTTTCCGTCAAAGATCAAATGATCCAAAAGAGTTCCGCCCGCAGAAAAAACGTAATCCCGAAGAAAATCGGTCGCTTTGTAATCCTCCTCCGAGGGCAACGCGACCCCCGAGGGGTGATTATGAGCGATCACGACGTTGCAAGGTGCGTTTTGGGAAACGAATTTGCACAGTTCCTTGGTATCGATTACGGCGTGTACAGAATCTCCCGAACCGATGTCGGCTTCCTTTGCAACGGCATAGTCGGAATTTAAGATCAAAGCAACGATATGCTCCTTGGACTTACCGAAAAACCGGGAAAGGCAGTATCCGCCCGCGTTTTTCGGATCGTAACTTTTGGTCGCCTGAAAAGAAAACCGATCTCGAAGGCTGCGGCGAAAAAGCTCCTCCAATACGGGAAACAGCTGGGATGAGGTCTCCCCCATTCCCGCAACCTCGGCGATTTGATCCGACGTTGCGCGAAGCACCTCGGAAAGGGAGCCAAAGCGGTAAAGGAGCTCGTGAGCAAGGGCGTTGGTGTCCTTTTGGGGAATGGCGTAAAAAAGAAGCAATTCCAAAAGCTCGTGATCTTCAAAGCTTTCGGGGGATTTTTGAAACCGTGCACGGAGCCGTGCCCGATGTCCGCCGTGATGATGTTTGAAAGCCATAATAATTCCAATTCCTTATTTTACGGTTTTCAAGAATTGCATAAAGTCACGTCTTCCCTGCTCGGTGCATTTGTAGACACCCGCATCCTCCAGAACCCGATGGAAAACCACGCCGATCTCGTGATGGAGAAGATCGTCTATGTGTTCCTCCGTGACGTGGGGATAGCGGGGCAAAAACTCTTCGACCCAATCAGCGTGGGACGCGGTGAGGGGGTCGGAACGGAGATCCGCATTAGAAAGGATCCCCTGTGCTACCGCCGCCATTTCGGTTTTCAGACGGGAGGGAAGCACCGCCAAGCCCATTACCTCAATCAAGCCGATGTTTTCTTTTTTGATGTGATGCAACGCCGCGTGAGGATGGTACAGTCCGTCGGGATGCTCCGGCGTGGTGAGATTGCTCCGCAGCACCAAATCCAATTCGTAGCGTCCATCCCGCTTGCGCGCGATGGGCGTGATGGTATTGTGAGGCTCCCCGTCGGTCATAGCGTAGATCATCGCATTTGCGTCGGTATATCCTCGCCAGCAGGTAAGGATACGGTCCGCCAATTCCACGATCGGATCGATATCCTCGCAGGACAGACGAATCACCGACATCGGCCAACGAAGGATTCCCGCACAGACGTTATCAAAGCCGGGGAAGGAAAATTCCTTTTCAATGGGTGCTTTCGCCATTGCAAAGTCGTAATTGCCCCCCTGGAAATGCTCGTGGCTCAAAATCGAACCGCCTACGATGGGCAGGTCCGCGTTAGATCCGATAAAATAGTGGGGGAATTGAGACACAAAATCAACGAGCTTGACAAAGACCGAACGGTCGATCTTCATTGGGGTATGCTCTCCGTTGAACACGATGCAGTGCTCATTATAATAGGAGTAAGGGGAATATTGCAGGAACCAACGGGTTCCGTCTACGGTCAGGGGAATGATACGGTGATTCTGACGGGCGGCGGCGTTGAGACGTCCCGCATATCCCTCGTTTTCCCGACACAGCGCACATTTCGGATAAGCGGATTGGGGGGCCTTCTTTGCAGCGGCAATGGCTTTGGGATCCTTTTCGGGCTTGGAGAGGTTAACGGTAATGTCCAGATCTCCGTATTGCGTATGGGTGACCCATTTCAGATCCTTGGAAATACGGTAACGACGGATATAGTCCGTATCTCCGCTAAAGCGGTAATAGTTATCCGTAGCGGTTTTGGGAGAAATCGCATAATCGGAACGGAATTTTGAAATCACCTGGGAGGGCGGCGGAGTGATCGCTCCCATCAGCTTGGTGTCGAACAGGTCACGCTGTACGATACTGTCACCGTCCAACAGGCCCCTTGAAGCGGCGTTATCGATCAATGCCTTCAATATTTTTTCCAACCGCTGAGGCTCATCGGTCAATTCTACGTCCTCGTACTCATCCAGACGCATCACTTCCAAAATGCGATTGATGGCCCAAGGTGTGTCACAGGGTTGAATCAATCCCTTGCCGACGGCGTAGCCCACCAACTGTTTAATATGTCTGCTTACCATAGTACTTATCTTCTCCATCGTTTCATTTTCTCTTATTATTTTACTACAGGTTGGAAAAAATTGCAATAGGGTAAGAAAGTCGAAAGAAATATTTCACAAAATGTTCACAAAAATCACCTCCGACGGAGATCCCCGTCGGAGGGTCGATTCAATTCTGAATGGGAGAAATTGCGGGATAGATGAAGATATCACCGTTGTTTGCCCGCTTAATGCGATAAACGGAGCAATCCTTACTCCATTGTACGGTATACCCTGCACGGACCAGTTCCGATGCCATCAGATAATGCTTCGCGGAAACGACCAGATAATCGTAATGCTGTAGCATTTTTACGTCGGTAGAAATTCCGTATTCGGGATAACCGAGATCCAGATCAAAGCAGACGCGGGTCTTCAGCTCGTACATCATCAAATAGTAGTACAGATCCCGTCTGCCTCGTTTTCCGTTGCACATCGCGACCCTGGAATTTCGGGGGATAATCTCCGCCGCCTTTTGCAGGGTTTCCATCACCATTCCCCGTTCCGTAGAAGAAAAATCGGGACGGACGACCAGTTGAGAGGCCTGCTTGAAGGTCAGAGAAAGGAGCAACAGTCCGAGACAAAGGGGCAGAATCCGCAGCGGGAAGGGGCGATGGGGCAACGCATCGGAAAGGGAGGTGATCAACGCCTCCGTAAGCATCGCAGTGAAAAGAATGGTGGGAGTGACGATATACCGTTCAAAGGCCGCCAAATGCTGAGCTTCTCCCGCCGCCATAATAAAGCCGTACATAAACATCAGCGCGGCTGCATAGCCTACCATCAACCCATTGGCGGCAAGCCACGTTCGGAACAGATATCTGCAGTCACTTTTCCGATATCGCAACAACAGCAGAGCGCCCAAAACGAGGAGATTAAGCACCACGAAAAAGACCACGTAGATCTTGGAAAAATCCGTAATCTTGTCCCAAAACAGCTTCAAAATATTCCAATAAAACGATGGACTTCGCTCCTTGAAGGTTTGAATGATTCCGTAAAAGGCATAGGAATCGGTGGCAACACCGTAGGTCACATCCCGATAGGATTTCCACAAGACGTTCCAGAGGAGGCCTCCCGCAAAAGGAACCAAGAAAAGAAAGCGGCTCCACTTGGACAGAGGCGCCTTACGGGAATCGTAGAAAAGAAAGACGGCAAAGAACACGAGAAGAAGCACGGCATTGCTTTTGACTAACAGCAAAAAAGTTAAAACGGGGGTAAGAAACGCCCACGCCGTGGGGGGATGATCTCGGTATTCTTCCCGCAAAAACCACGCGGAGAGCGCGAGAAATCCCATCAAAGCGTCCACCAAAAGATTATAGACCTGCAACGTTCCGTCGTCGTAGACCAAAAGGCTGATCAATACCGCAGACAAAAGGACGTATCCGAAAAACCGAAAGGATCGAACCTTTGGAACGCGGAAGAAAAGCGGCGCCAAGGCAGCACAGGAAAAAAGAGCCTGTCCCATCAGAGCGACGTCCTCCGAGCGTCCCACCACCGAGCAAAACCAATACAAAAAGGAAGCGGTTCCCGGGGCGTAATCCCGAAAGACCACTACCGTATGTGCCGTGGGAAAATCGTTAAAATGAAGCATTTCCGACAGAACCGTCCCCCAGTGGGAGAAGTTGTCGTAATGATAATAATGTGCACCCCACAAAATGGGAATAAACACGGCAGAGGCAAAGAAAAAGAACAGCAGGGGGGGAGAAATCAAAAAGGAAAAGGAAAACCGACGACGAATCGCCAGCACAAGGAACAGGATCAAAAGCCCGATTCCGACGAAAAAAAGAACCCACGCGGCAGGCTGCAGGAGATGAAGCATTCCGAAGGTAAACAACGTGACGGTAAGGGAACAAATCGTTACCACGGGAACAAACGCCGCCTTCAGCTTGGTCAGCCGTACCGTCAGACAAAACCAGCCGAACAGTGACGCCATAAACGCCAACCATCGCAGCACCGTAAGCAGAACCGTCATCGGACCTCTCTCCTTTTCTATGATACTCATATTGTACCACAAATTAAGAAAAATGTCAACGGAACGCCGTTTGTTCCATCCTCAAAAGAAAAAAAGACACCCGATGACCAAGGTCTTTCAGGTGTCTTTCGTTTCTTTCAGATTACGGGCGAAGTCCCATTCCACCCTCGAGGGTGAGGGTTTCACCGTTCATGTATTTGAAATCGGGAGAAGCCAGCTGTACGCAAACGCGGCCGATCTCGGTTTCGGGATCTCCGAAATGTCCTGCAGGAGGGATCTTCACGTTTGCCTTGAATGCATCGGGGTAAGCCTTTTCAAAATTCTCAAGCTGAGCAGTCCAGGCAAGGGGGCACACGATATTGGTATTGATGCCGTCCTTTGCCCACTCGGTAGCGGCAACCCGAGAAAGGCCGCGGATTCCTTCCTTCGCGGCAGCGTAGGCACATTGTCCGTAATTGCCGAACAAGCCTGCGCCCGAAGCAAAATTGATAATGCTTCCACGGGTCTCCTTCAAATAGGGATAGCAAGCCTTCATATAATAGAACGTAGCGTAAAGCCCGGAATAAAGCGCCAAATCGAACTGTTCGGTGGTATGATCCTGTATCGTAACGCCGGAGGCGGATGCCTGTGCGTTATTGATCAAAACGTCGATTCTTCCGAATTCGGAAATCGTTGCGTCTACCACGGATTTTACGGTTGCCTCGTTATCGGCTCCCGCGGCGATGTCCGCGGCACAAATCAAGACCTTAATCCCGTAGCGGCTTTCCAGATCAGCCTTGGCCTTTTCCAATTTCGCAACGTTTCTCCCCGTGATGACGAGATTTGCACCTTCCTTTGCATAGGCTGTGGCAATCCCGTAGCCGATCGATCCACATCTTCCGTCAGACAAGGCGGCGAATCCTGCCCCTGTAATGATCGCTGTTTTACCCGTTAAAAAACCCATAATAACGCTCCTTTTGTTGATCACAATTTTCCTGCACTGCATCACGGATTACTGAAAAACCTCTTTACGGGAGTAAAGAGGTTTTTTGGAGGCACCATCCGGATTCGGACCGGAGCGTGGAAGTTTTGCAGACTTCTGCCTTACCACTTGGCTATGGTGCCGTATGACGGTTTTTGGCGAAAAACCGTTTTTAAGAAAAATATCATGTTCGTTGGGAACATGATATTTTCGTTTGGAGCGGAATACGGGGCTCGAACCCGCTACCTCAACCTTGGCAAGGTTGCGCTCTACCAGATGAGCTAATTCCGCAAATATCTTGTCGAGACCGACAAGAGTTGGTGCCTCCGGTCGGAATCGAACCAACGACACGAGGATTTTCAGTCCTCTGCTCGACC
>JAGAOB010000082.1 GCA_017623895.1 Clostridia bacterium | reverse complement strand
GAGAAATCGGCCACGGTGCTTTGGCGGAACGATCTCTCGTTCCCGTGTTGCCCTCGGTAGACGAGTTCCCCTACGCCATCCGCGTTGTCTCTTAAGTTCTTTCCTCCAACGGCTACACCTCTCAGGGCTCGGTCTGCGGCTCTACCTTGGCGCTGATGGATGCGGGGGTTCCCATTAAGGCTCCCGTCGCCGGAATCTCCTGCGGACTTGTCACCGACGAGGATCGCTGGATCACGATGGTCGATATTCAAGGTTTGGAAGACTTCTACGGCGATATGGACTTCAAGGTCGCCGGAACGATGAAGGGCATCACCTCCATTCAGATGGATATCAAGGTTGACGGTCTTTCCTACGAGATCATCAAAAAGGCCTTTGAACAAACCAAGGCAGGCCGTGAGATGATCATCAACGATATTATTCTCAAGGCGATTCCCGCACCCAGAGAAGAGCTTTCCGAATACGCTCCCAAGATTCTTTCCTATAAGATTCCCACAGACAAGATTCGTGAAGTCATCGGAACGGGCGGAAAGGTCATTCAGAGAATCACCGCGGAAAACGACGTTAAGGTCAACGTGGAGGACGACGGATCCTGCCAGGTTCTTTACGTGAACAAGGAAAACGGTGAAAACGCAATGCGGATCATCCGCACCATCGTGGAAGGTCCCGAAATCGGAACCATCTACAAGGCAAAGGTCACGAGAATTATGAACTTCGGTGCCTTCGCGGAATTCGTTCCCGGCAAGGAAGGTCTGGTTCACATCTCCCAGCTGGACGAGCACAGAGTCGGCAAGGTGGAGGATGTGGTCAGCGTGGGCGACGAGATCTGGATCAAGGTCACGGAAATCGACGATCAGGGCAGAATCAACCTCTCCCGCAAGGAGGCCCTCCGCGATCTTCTGGCACAGCAGAACAACCAATAATTACGCGAAAGACCTCCGTCACCGACGGAGGTCTTATTGTAAAGGTAATCGTATGAAACTGAACGACTCCCCAACAAAAAAGAATCTGAGACTTCTCAAAAGTCTTTACCGCAAAGCCTTTCCCCGTTGTGAGAAAAAGCCCTTCGCGTTGATCCGAAAAAAACGAAAAGAGGGCAGTATGGAGATCCTTTCCGCGGAAGACGAAAACGGAAGGTTTCTCGGCTTTGCCATCACGATTCTCCACAAGGATATCGTGCTTCTGGATTATTTGGCAGTTTCCCCCGATCGGAGGGGGAACGGACTCGGCTCGCAGATTTTAGAGCAGCTGAACCACAGGTACGAGGGAAAGCGTATTTTGCTTGAAATCGAAGACCCCGATGCCCGTTGCAAAAACAAAGAAGAGCGCCTTCGGCGAAGATCCTTTTATCTGCGCAACGGCTTTGCGGTGCAAGACTATAAGGTCTGGCTTTTCGGCGTAAAAATGATGATTCTTTCCCACGCGGGCCCCGTTTCCTTTGACGAGTATCACGAAATTTTTGAAGCCGTTTTTTCGCCCAAAACGGGACGTCACGTAACCTTGGCGTAAAAAAGATTCCGACGTGAACCATTGGAATCGGAAAAATCCCGAAGCTTACGCTTCGGGATTCTTTCTTATTCTGCACGTTGCGGCGCGACAGCCTTATAAGAGGTTACGCCGAGGATCGTCTCACCGTCGATCTGAAGGGCTCTGGGGGAATCAAATTCCACCGAAATCTCACGCCCCGTAAGGACTGCAACCGCATTCTTGTGCGCGACGTGCTTGCCCGAAAAAATCGAGGGAAAGATCATCAGGGTTTTCAGCTTTCCGCTTCCGTAAAAAACAAGGGTGGAAACGGTATCGGAGTCTCGGGTCTGTCCCGGAGTGGGCATCATTCCGCCGCCGTAAAAACGACCGAACATCGCAGGTGCAAGCCATACCTTTTTATAACAGTACTCCGTTCCGTCTACGGTAATTTTTGCGTTGGTCGGCTTATAATGGAACAAAAGTCCCTTAATGGCAATCATTGCGTAGTTGATGGACTTGTCGCTTTTTTTGCGCAGCTCATCTCCAACCTCACAGCAATAGCCGTCGATCCCGAAGCCCACGCCGTTAAGGAAACGATAGCTCGTTCCGTTCACAGTAACGGTGGGGAGGGACTTCAAATACTGTTTGACGGGAATCGGAGCTTCGGAACACTTGGATCCGATCACATCAAAGGCAAAATCATTGCCCGTTCCCACGGGAAGGTAAAGGATATCACACTTCACGTCCATTTCGTAGATTTCGTTGGCAAAGCGGTTGAGCGTTCCGTCGCCGCCGCAAAGAATCAGAGCGTCTTCTTCGGTCAAATCATTGAGAAGTGCGGCGTAATCGCTGATTTGTGTCACGTCGTAACGAATTGCGTCCGAAAACATCCGCTCTACCGTCTGTGCAGTACAATTTCCCGACAAAGGATTGTACAAAACCACTGTTTTAGCCATAAGTACACACCTTTTTCGACATTTTTTTTGCAGAGAAATAAAAAAGGATTCCGAGCAGCTGTAAGCCACGTCGGAACATCTTATGAAAACATTATAACAAAAAATACCTTCGCTGTCAACAATGTCCCTTGATTTGTCGATTTCTTGTAAAAAAAGAAGAATTGGAATGCTTGCACCCCGATTCGATAAAAAGTCGAAAAAAGAATCGGAGTGCTTGCACCCCGATTCGATCAATTTCAATTACGATTTCTTTTTTCCCAACGAGATCTTTCGTTCGGTTCCGTTGGCGATCCGCCGAATATTTCCTGCGTGGCGAAGCCATACGGAGGCGCACATTACAGCGATAACCCCCGTCAACCAGCCCCATCCCGCTTGCCCGTAATAAACGAAGCCGACGGTGACGGGAATCACGATCCCGCAGACGAGCGATGAGAGGGAAACCATACGGAACAGCAAAAGTACGATAAGAAACGTTGCCAAAACGGCAAGAAAGATGCGGTAATCCAAAACGATGAGAAGACCGCCCATCACCGAAACCCCTTTTCCACCCTTAAAATGGGCGAAGCAGGGATAAAAATTACCCAACAGGCATCCTGCCACCAAGACGACACCCGAAAGGCAGGCTCCCATGTTTCCGAGGCCAAACACATCAGCAGGAAACAGATATTTTGCAAGAAGACCAAACACCATACTTTTCAGGATTTCCGCTGCCATAACGGAGATTCCCCAACCCAAGCCCATAGAACGGGCCACGTTAGTTCCCCCCGCATTTCCGCTTCCCACCTGATAGATATCGATTTTTCCGATATACTTGGTGACGACCAACGACAAATTTACGCTACCCACAAAATAGCCAAGAACGAGGGTCAGCGCAAGATAGAGCCATTTCATTTTTCTTGGTCTCCCCTTTCACGAATAAAGAGACGGATCGGCGTTCCCTCCAGCCCGAACACAGCACGGATTTGATTTTCGATATACCGCTGATAGGAGAAGTGGAACAAGGAGGCGTCGTTGCAAAAAACAACGAAGGACGGAGGATTGGTGGACGCCTGGGTCATATACAGAATCTTCAGTCGCTTCCCCTTATCAGAGGGGGGCTGAACGCGAATGGTGGCGTCGGCAAGAATATCGTTGAGCACCCCCGTGGTAATACGGCGGGAATGCTGCTCGTGAACGGAATTGATCAGGGGAAACAGCTTCTCTACCCGCTGCCCTGTTTTTGCCGAAATGAAGAGGACGGGGGCATAGGACATATATTTCAGCTCTTCCTTGATATCCACCTTCATTTGGTCCATCGTATAAGTGTCTTTTTCGATCAGATCCCATTTATTGACCAAGATAATGGATGCCTTGCCCCGTTCGTGGGCAAATCCTGCAATTTTCACGTCCTGATCGGTAACGCCGCGAGAGGCATCGATGAGGATCAGAACCACGTCGGCACGGTCAATGGCCATATAAGAACGGACGATGGAATATTGCTCGATATTATCATACACCTTATTTTTACGGCGTATTCCTGCCGTATCAATAAAGCAATACTTTCCGTACTGATTTTCTTTCACGGTATCTACTGCATCCCGCGTCGTTCCGGGAATGTCGGAGACAATCATACGCTTTTCTCCGAGGATATAATTCACCAAGGAGGATTTCCCGACGTTAGGACGGCCGATGAGGGCGACTTTGATGGTCTTGTCTTCTTCCGCATCTTCGTCAGGGAGGGGGAGGTATTGGTAAACGGCATCCAAAAGATCACCGATGCCAAGGCCGTGGACCGAGGATACGGCAACGGGATCTCCCATTCCGAGGTTGTAAAACTCGTAAAACTCGGGAGGATTCTCTCCCGGACGGTCGATTTTATTGACGCACAGAACGACGTTTTTTCCCGCCTTCATCAGCATACGGGAAACCTCCACATCTGCGTCGGTAACGCCCGATTTGATGTCTGTGACGAAAATAACCGCATCCGCCTGATCGATGGCGATCTGTGCCTGACGGCGCATTTGATCGAGGATTTCGTTGTCGGAATGGGGCTCGATACCACCGGTATCCACCAAGGTAAAGGTGCGGGCACGCCATTCAAAATCACAGTAAATGCGGTCGCGGGTCACGCCCGGAGTATCCTCGATAATGGATAGGCGCTGTCCTACGATCTTATTGAAAAGGGTCGATTTCCCCACGTTGGGGCGGCCGACCACGGCAATCATTGGATTTGCCATACCAAACACTCCTTTCAGTCCTTTGCGGACCGCATCAGCGCTTCCGCAAAGCCTTCGGCTCCGTCCTCGACAATCTGAACCTTTACGTTCAGCGCCTTCTCCACGTCCTGAACCGAAACGTCGTCTAAAAATTTATCATCCCGAAGCATCACCTGAGGAATCAACAAATAATCTCCCAGAACCTTACCACGAAGCTGGGCGATCACGTCCTGTCCCGTAACGAGTCCCGTAACGGTGACGTCGTGGCCGAAAAAGTCGTTTTCAATGCCGTAAACGGTGCATTGCAGATCGGTGAATTTTTTCCCGATCTTCTCCACTGTGCGGCGCATAAAATCTTCGGTGATCTTTCCCGTAATACTGCTGACACGGATTGAGCGGAGAAAGGGCTCGACGATAAACGACATTAAATCCTCGGTTTCCCGATGAAAGGTAGCAATCATTCCCACGCCGTTTTCCAGCTGCTCAAATTCCTCGTAACAGTCAAATTCGGGCAGGTCAAGTCCACCCTTCAGATAAAGCTCGTCCGCCGCCCACACCAAGCGGGTGCCAAGTTCCTTGAGACACTCCTCTGCGAAGGCTTCAACCTGTTGGACGACGGCGCGACATTCTTCGGGGGTGTAAACGCGAAGGGGCTCCAGCCCATCCCGAAAACGGGTCAAGCCCACGGGAACCACGGAAATGCTGGAAAGCTGAGGATAAAGAGACTTCAGGTCGGTCAAAGAGCGGGTCAGCTCCTCTCCGTCGTTCCAACCGGGGCACAGGACGATCTGTGCCCGCATATTGATGTCAGCATCCCGAAGACGTTGCATCTGCAAAAGCACGTTTGCCGCGGCGGGATTTTTCATCATTCTTACCCGCAGCTCGGGATTTGTGGTGTGAACCGAAACGTTAAAGGGGGAAACCTTCATTCGGATAATGCGCTCCATATCCTCTTCGGTCATATTGGTCATCGTGACGTAATTGCCGTAGACAAGGGAAAGACGGAAGTCGTCATCCTTATAATACATCGTCTCCCGCATTTTTGCGGGCAGTTGATCGATGAAGCAAAAAATACATTTATTTTTACAGGACCGTTGCTTGTCCATCAGATAATTTTCAAAGGTAAGACCGGGATTCTCCGTAGGCTTTTTGAGAACGGCAGTAACGGTCTTTCCGTCCCGAAGCAGGGTAAGATCCGTAACGCCGAGGGCCGTTTGATACATATAATCCAAAAAATCCCGGACGGGAGTCCCGTTGACGGCAACCAATTCGTCACCGACAAAAACCTTCCTTCGGAAGGGACTGTGCTTTTCTACACAACGGATGATTGCCATAAGCGAATTCCTTTGATCGAATAGGGTTGAAATTGTTTTTGGACACAAAACGACGGAGAAACATTATTCTTTCACTGAAAGAAGAGAATGTTTCTCCCTCGGATTGAGACGGCAAAACTCACTTCGCCGCTTCGTTGTTCATTTTCAGAACTTGCTTACCGTCATAGTAGCCGCAAGCTTTGCAAACACGGTGAGAAAGAACGTATTCGCCGCAGTTGGGGCATTTGACCATGCCGGGCATATCGAGCTTCCAAACGCTGGAACGTCTCTTATGCTTTCTCTGCTTCGAGACCTTTTTCTTCGGTGCGATCATTGGTGGACACCTCCTGTTTCCGATGTCAAATTATAAACTTATTGATTGCATCCGCAATCCCCGTCGTTGAGGTTCTTCCCGCAGGACGGACAAAGACCCTGACAGTCTTCCCGACAAAGGATCTTTGTGGGAAGCGCCAAAACTAGTGCGTCGTAGGCGGTTTTTTCCAGGTCGATCCTTCCGTTTTCCACCGTGACCGAATCGTCGTCGGACGATTCCAGCGTAAGTACGGTTTTCAGTTCGGACTCCAAAGAAAGAACGGCATCCTCCAGGCAGCGGTCGCAGGGCGCGACGCAGGTGCCCGAGACGGTGGCGCGGAACGTCATAACACCGACGACATTGCGAAGGGCTCCGACGATGCGGACCTCGCGAAAAGACGGCTCCGTGGCAGACAGATCCACCTGCGTGTCAAAGGGCAGGCGTTCTCCGTCGCTGCGGCTGAAATCATTAATATCCAAAAACCGCATAAAAACCTCTTTCTTGCGTCAGCGTTAAGCGCATACTTATATATTATACCACAAATTTTCAGAATGTCAAGTAGGTAATTTGGAAAATTTATTTGACCTCGCGGCCTCCGTCGCAGGCGGAAGAAATGTAGAACGCTCCGGTAAAGCCCGTACGCTCCTTATAGTTCTTTCCGACCTCCTCGATGAAGTGCTCCACAGCGTCATCGGCAACGATGCTGACGGTGCATCCTCCGAAGCCGGCCCCCGTCATTCGGGAACCGATGCAGCCTTCGATCTTGAGGGATTCCTCTACCATCACGTCCAGATTCAAGCCCGTCACCTCGTACAAATCCCGCAGGGAGATGTGGGAGGCGGTCATAAGGCGTCCGAAGGCACGGAGATCTCCGTCGTTAAGCGCTTCGATGGATTTGAGAACGCGGTCACATTCGTAAACGACGTGCTCCGCGCGGCGGCGTTCCACTTCGTTTTCGATCAGGTGCTTAGCATCCTCAAACTGTTCTACGGACACGGCACGCAGACAATCGGCATCGGGGTAAGCGATCTGCAGCTGCTTCAGGGCAGACTCACATTCCGCACGGCGCTCGTTGTACTTGGAATCGGCAAGACCACGCTTTTTGTTGGTATTTCCAACGATGATCTTATAACCGTCAAGCACCAGGGGAACATATTGAAAATCCAAGGTTTTACAATCCAGGAAAATGGCGTTGTCCCGTTTGCCCATAGCGCTGGCAAACTGATCCATAATACCGCAGTTAACACCGCAATAAACGATCTCTGCCTCTTGAGACAGCTTTGCCATTTCAATCATATCTACAGGATCGGCAATGCCCTTTGCTTCATTGGAAAAGGTAGCAAGAGTCAAAGCCATAACGACCTCGATGGCTGCGGAAGAAGACAGACCTGCACCGAGGGGAACGGTATCGTGATAGAGAATATCACAGGAGCAGATCTCGTACCCGTGATTTTGCAGAACGTAGGCGACTCCTGCTTGATAATTTCCCCATTTCAGGTCCTTATAGGAATCCAATTTTTCCAGATCCAGCTCAACACGGTCGGGCAGATCCGTCGCGGCAAGGCGGATCTTTCCGCTGTCGGTCTTACGGACAAGAATGTGGGAGGCGTGCTCCAACGCAGCAGGGAACACAAAGCCCCCGTTGTAGTCGGTGTGCTCGCCGATCATATTGACCCGTCCGGGTGAAACGAACATCCGAACGTCGGAAGCATCTCCGCCGTAAAGATCCAGAAATTTGGTAAGCAATTCTTGGTTCACGGTATAATAACATCCTTTCTGAACTATATACGAGGTTATTATACACTATTTTCAGGAAAATGTCAAGGTTCATTTGCAACAATTATAGGAATTAAAGAACGTTTTCCCACGTAGGTCGATGAGTCTCGGACAGCTCCTTCAGCGTTTTGGACAGATCTGTCAACGCCTCCAATGCGGGAGAAACGTCCCCCTCCCCCGCAAGCTGCTGCGCACGGGACAGTGCCCGCTGGATCTCGTGGATACGTGCGTCGTTGACGAAAATGCCGAGAAAGGGGCGGCGATGCTCAAAGTCCGAAATCAACGCCTCAAGCAGGCGCAACCCCTCCTCCTCCCTGCCCTCCTCCGACAAAACGCTGCACACCTCGTCCGCCTGCTCCGCCAAATCTTTAGAGGTACGGCTGAGACAGATCTGGCTGACCGAAACGAAGGTCACAAGGGCAACGGCGACCCCGATTGCGGACAAAAAGCGGCTGATCATGAGGCTTTCTCCCTTGAAATTACGGTATAGCGTCCTGCGATCTCATAGAGCAAAAAGACGCTTTTCGGATCCGACACGCCTTCTTTGGAAAGGATCGCCGTCAGAGCTCCGTCGTCCATTCCCCGCAGATGCAAGTTTTCCTGCACGGGGATGCCGTCGGCAATCAGAATCAACGGCAGCGTTTTCTGGGTCGCGCCTTTTTTCGGAATTACGCTGACCTTCCCGTCAGTTTCCAGCACGCAGTATTTCACGTCCTCCACCGCCATCAGTCCGTTTTGCCGTAGCTCTTCCATCAATTCCCCGATGGTCATTTGGGATTTTTTCATCTCCCTTTGGTCGATTCTTCCGTCGTCGATCAACACCGAATACCGTCCTCCCAGCATTCGGTTAAACAGCGGAATTTTAAGGGTAAGAAAGGAAAAAATAATCTCCAAGACCACCAGCGTTACCATCGGGACAACGCTGTAAACCAAGGGCATTTCCAGATCCTGCATACAAAGGGTGGCAAGGTCTGAGATCAACAGGGTGATCACCAGCTCCGCAGGCTCCAGCTCGCCGATCTGACGCTTTCCCATACACCGCAAGGCCGTGATAGTCAATACGTATAAAATTGCCGTTCGAATCAACGCAACCGCCATAAAATCACCCTCCGTTCATTTTCTTTAGTTTGAGCGGAGAAATAAAAAATATGCACCCCGATCATCGAGGTGCATATCCATTTTAATTTCGTTATTTTCCTGCAACGGCAAGGGTTTCTTTTGCAATCATCAATTCCTCGTTGGTGGGAATGACCAAAACCTTGATCTTGGAATTCTTGCCGGTGATATCCACGGTTCCCCTGATGAGATTTGCCTCTTCATCGATTTCAATTCCGAGGGGCTCCAGCAGACCTTTGCATACGTTGGAACGGGTAGTGGGTCCGTTTTCACCGATTCCTGCGGTGAAGACGATGCAATCCACCCCGCCGAGAATGGCGATATAGCCCGCCATAATCTGCTTGCACTGATAACCGAACATTTCCAGAGCAAGAGCGCACTTTTCGTCACCGTCGTTTGCGCGGGCTTCCAAATCGCGGAAATCGCTATATCCGCCGGAAACGGCGTAAACGCCCGACTTTTTATTCATAATATTGTTCAGCTCGGTCCCGTTCATATGGCGCATTTCGCCCGTCGTCTCGTCCTTGACCAGCTCATTGTCGAGAAGCAGGGGAACGATGGCAGGGTCGATGGATCCGCAACGGGTTCCCATCAAGGGACCTGCAAGAGGAGTCAAGCCCATAGAGGTGTCCACGCAGCGGCCCTTGTCAACGGCAGTAATGGAAGAGCCGTTGCCCAAATGCAGGGTAACCATCTTCAATTCTTCGGGCTTTTTGCCCAAATATTCCGCAGTCTTTTGGGAGACGTACTTATGGGACGTTCCGTGAGCACCGTAACGCTTAATGCTGTATTTTTCGCACAGATTCCGAGGCAGAGCGTAGGTCTTTGCCACGTCGGGCATCGTGGAATGGAATGCGGTATCAAACACGGCAACGTGGGGGATGTTGGGCATCGCCTCACGGCAGGCACGAATTCCTGCGGCGTTGGGAATGGCGTGGAGGGGGGCAAGCGTCTTGCACGCTTCGATCTTCTCGATAACCTCTTCGCTGTCCACGAGGGTGGCTTCCATAAAGAAGTTTCCACCGTGAACGATACGGTGACCTGCGGCGCCGATCTCGGAAATGTCGGAGATCACGCCGATTTCGGGATCCACCAAAGTTTCAAGCACCTTATTGGCGGCTACCGTATGATTGGGAAACGCGACGTTGGCTTCCACGGAGATGTCCTTTGCGGGGGCCTTGTAGGTGAATACCCCGTCGATTCCGATGCGGTCGCAGTTTCCTTTTGCAATCACTTCTTCGTTTTCCATATCGAAGAGCTGATATTTCAGGGAAGAGCTTCCTGCATTGATGACTAAAACCTTCATAATTTTGCGCCTTTCTGTATCTTGATTTTTTTCAAACTTTGTAGTATAATGGTCATACAGATTATATTATAATCCTTTTCCGAAAAAATTGCAAGCGATTTTACATTTTTTTCCGTTTTGGGGAAGAAAAAAGGAGCCACGCTGTGAAAATTGCAGGAATTATTGCAGAATACAACCCCTTTCACAAGGGGCACGCATATCAGATCCGCTGTTTGCGGGAGCAAGGATTCGACGGAATCGTTGCCGTTATGAGCGGGAATTTCGTTCAGCGAGCAAGCACGGCACTCACCGACAAATACCGTCGGGCACGGGGGGCAGTAGCAAGCGGTGTCGATCTGGTGCTGGAATTACCCCTTCCTTACGCCGTCGCCTCCGCCGAGGATTTTGCCGAGGGCGGCGTTCGCGTGCTGTCCGAAACGGGAATGGTATCCGCCCTTTGTTGCGGATGCGAGAGCGGAGACGAAAAAAACCGCCTGCAATACGAAGCCCTTTGTTCTGCGGAAAAAGACGGAGCTGTCGGCGCAAAAATGAAAGAGGGGCTTTCCTATCCCGCCGCCTGCCGTGAAGCGGTGCGGGAGCAGGGAGGCGTATGGAGCGACGCCCCCAACGACGTTTTGGCGCTGGCCTACCGAAAGGCACTTCGTCGCATCGCTCCTGATATTCCGCTGATTGCAATTCAACGGAGGGGAAGTTATCACGAAGGCTCAAATCTTCCGCTGACCGCCATTCGGCGGGAAGGAAGCAATCACGAAGGGGCCGACCTTCCGCTGACCGCCATTCGGCGGGAAGGAAGCGATCACATAGGCTCTGACGGGTTTGAGAGTGCGGAAGCCATCCGAAATCGGATTCTGTTGGGGCAGGACGTTTCTCTATCCCTTCCCCTTGGCTCCTGGGGGGAACAACGGGGAGCACCTCTTTCCGATCTGAAGCGGCTGGAACGGGGGATTCTTGCCTATTATCGCACGGCAACGGCCAATGAATTAAAGCCTTATTACGGGATGCGGGAGGGGTTACCAGAACGAATTTGCCGTTATGCCGACGCGAGGGATTTGGAGGCGCTGTACGACCGCGTAAAAACAAAACGCTTTCCGCATTCGGCGGTGCGCCGCGCCGTGCTGTGCGGATATTTGAAGATTCCCGCAGCGCTGCCGAAAATTACGTATCTGCGGGTGCTTGCCTTCAACGAAACGGGGCAGGAGATCTTAAGAGAAATGAAAAAGACCTGTTCCCTGCCCGTGCTTCCGATCCTGACGCCCCGACAGGGCGACGATCCGTTGGCACGGCTGCAGCTACGTGGAGACGAGATTTTCGCGCTGACGCTACCGATCCCCGAAACCGGGCTGCGGGATCTCACCGAATCTGCGAGAAAAATATGTCAAAATTGAAAAAAATTTATTATTTCTTCCGAAACCCTTTACAAATTCCCTATTTTGTAGTAAAATTATATAAAGATACCGAACGTGAATTTCTCGGAGGATAATATGGAGACGAAGTATAAACGCGCGTTAGTGAAATTGAGCGGAGAAGCCCTTTCGGGTCCCTTGGGACACGGCATTGATTTTGAAACGGCGACGGAGGTCTGCCGCAACATCGTAAAATGTCTGGAATGCGGTGCACAGATTGCCATCGTGTGCGGCGCGGGAAATTTCTGGAGGGGGCGGCAAGGCTCCGATATGGACCCCGTAAAGGCGGACCAGATGGGAATGCTTGCCACCAATATGAACGCCATCGCTCTGTCAGAGCTGTTCCGTTCCGTGGGGGCAGAGGCTAAGGTCTTGTCGGCGGTTGCAATGCCTCAGGTATGCGAAACCTACACCAAGGATCTTGCGGATAAATATCTCAACGAAGGCAAGATCGTTATTTTCGGCGGCGGTACGGGTTGTCCGTTCTTTACAACTGACACGGCGGCGGCACTGCGTGCCATCGAGATCGGCGCAGATATTGCCCTGATGGCCAAGGCGGTGGACGGCGTTTACGACAAGGATCCCCGAACCAACTCCGACGCAAAAAAATTCGATTCCATCACCTACGGGGAGATTCTCGATAAAAAGCTGGGGGTCATCGACCTGACGGCGGCGTCCCTTTGTATGGAAAAGAAAATGCCCGTTCTTTTGTTCCAGCTGGGCAAGGGAGAAAGCATTTCCCAGGCTCTGTGCGGAAACAACGTGGGCACCGTAATCAACGTATAAAATCATTTCAGTTTGAAATAAATATCTTTACGGAGGATTCCAATATGAAACCCGAATTCAAAGAAACCAACGACAGAATGGAAAAAACCCGCCAAGCCCTTCAAAACGACTTTGCATCCATACGGGCTTCCGCCGCAAACGTTGCGGTCCTTGATAAAATTTCCGTAGATTATTGGGGAGTCAAAACTCCGATTCAGCAGGTTGCCACCGTATCGGTTCAAGAGGGAAAGACCCTGCTGATCCAGCCCTACGACGCTTCCCTGCTGAAAACCATCGAGAAAGCGATCCAGGTTTCCGATCTTGGCATCAATCCCCAGAACGACGGTCGCGTCATTCGCCTTTCCTTCCCCCCTCTCACCGAGGAGCGACGCAAGAGCATCGTAAAGGATCTCGGGAAAATGTCCGAGGAATCCAAAACTGCGATCCGAAACATCCGCAGAGACGCCTTGGAAGGGTTTAAGGCGCAGAAAAAGAAGAGCGAGATCACGGAAGACGATCTGAAGAACGCCGAAAAAGAAATTCAGAATCTGACCGATAAATTCTGCAAAGAAATTGACGCTATGCGTGCCGCAAAGGAAAAGGAAATCCTTTCGGTCTGATCGTCCCAAAAGCTTTATGACCGTTGCCGCAAGCACTCTGCGGCAACGGTTCCGATTATCAAAGAATTTTTTTTCGGGAGTAAACCATTTTGGAACAGAATCATCTGCCGATTCACATCGGCTTCATTATGGACGGAAATCGCCGCTGGGCAAAGGAACGGGGGCTTACCACTCCCCAAGGGCACAAGGCGGGAGCAGATGCGTTGGAACGGATCGTGGAGGCCTGCTTTGAGCGAGGAATCCGTCACATCACCTTTTACGCCTTCTCCACGGAGAATTGGAACCGCCCTCCCGCAGAGGTTTCGGCGCTGATGTCCCTGTTTTCCCGTTATCTGGATTCGCTTCTGGATCGCTGGGAGAACAGCGATAAGGCGGTATATCACCATACCCAAATCCACTTTATCGGGGATCTTTCGGGCTTTGACGAAAAATTTCGGGAACGGGTGGCTCGGATCGAGAACCTTTCTCAAACCAAACAGATCCGTATGACGATGAACATCGCCATCAATTACGGGGGGCGCGCCGACGTTTTGCAGGCAGTCAATCGGGCGATCCGCGAGGGCAAAACCGAATTGACCGAGCAGGATATCGACCAACGGCTTTATACTGCGGGACAGCCCGATCCCGACTTAATCATCCGCACAGGCGGGGAGATGCGGCTTTCAAACTTTCTCTTATGGCAGTCGTCCTATGCGGAATATTATTCCGATCCCTGCTATTGGCCGAGCTTTGACGGAGAACGGTTAGACGTTGCCCTGGAGGCCTACGCAAAGCGGGTGCGTAAATTCGGCGGAAACCAATAAAACACGAAACGAGAGACTAAATTATGAAAACACGGGTACTTTCGGGTGTCTGCATCTTTATATTTTTGGTGCTGCTGATCCTCACGTCGGGGATCCCCTTTGTCTTGAATACGATTATGGCAGTGGTTGCGGCGGCGGGAATTTATGAGATCCTCAAGGTCGGGGAGCTCTCTTCCAAGAAGACGCTGACCGCGGGCGCGATGATTTTCGGAGCGGCGTTCGTTTTTTATTCCGACCCGAGCTTTCCCTTTTATCGGGGAATTCTTAACGTCGCCACCTTTCTTTTGATCCTGCTCGCCTTTACTTACTATATGAAAAACTACAACAGCACTACGCTTCCCGATCTGGCGTTCGGGCTTATGATGACGTTGCTTGCGGCGTATTTCTTTTCAGCGGTGGTTCTGACCCGAAGAACCGAGCAAGGATTTTGGAATCTCGTAATGATTTTCCTGCTTTCTTGGATCCCTGATACGGGGGCATATTTTTGTGGATTTCTTTTCGGAAAGCACAAGCTTGCACCGATCATTTCCCCGAAAAAAACCATTGAAGGGGCCGTGGGCGGTCTTGCGGTGTGCGTGGGCATTTCTTATCTTTACGCTTATTTGGTTGGATTCACGGGAGCCAACGTGAATTACGGCATCGTGGCGGTCTACGCCATTCTTGGAACGCTGATTTCCATCGTGGGAGATCTCTCCGCCTCTTTGATCAAGCGCCATTATAACGTGAAGGATTACGGCAATCTGATTCCGGGGCACGGAGGCATTATGGATCGGTTTGATTCCATTTGGTTCGTGGCGCCCTTTGTGTATTTGATGGTAATGATCTGCCCGATCTTTGGCTGATAGGAACGAAATAATATGAAGCGTATACTGATTTTGGGATCCACGGGATCCATTGGAAGACAAACCGTATCGGTGCTTGAGAATCTCGGGCTGAACGCCGTCGGCCTGTCGGCAAATTCCGACGTGGACCGATTGGAAGAACAGATCCGAGCCCTGAAACCCACCTTTGCGGTTATGACCGACGAGGCGGCCGCAGAAGCCCTGAAACAACGGGTGCAAGATACCGAAACCGTCGTCTTCGCAGGAACCGACGGGCTTGTCAAGATGATTCGGGAGGCGGAATTTGACGTCGCCGTAAACGGTATCGTTGGAATGGCGGGGACTCTCCCTTTTTTGGAAGTTATCCGAAAGGGAAAGGACATTGCGGTAGCAAACAAGGAATCCTTGGTCACGGCGGGGAATATTATCAAAGCGGAAGCGAAAAAGCACGGAGCGAGGATTCTGCCCGTGGACAGTGAGCATTCCGCCGTTTTCCAATGCTTACAGGCAGCACCTCCCCGGAGAAGATTGAATAAAATTCTCCTAACCTGCTCGGGCGGTCCGTTCTTCGGACAAACAAAAGAACAGCTTGCCGCCGTCACCCCCGAAATGGCGTTGCGCCATCCCAGCTGGAAGATGGGGGCAAAAATCACCGTGGACTGTGCCACGATGATGAACAAGGGTTTGGAGATTATGGAAGCGGTGCGGCTGTTTGATCTCCCCGAAGATCGGGTTGAGGTTCTGATTCACAGGGAAAGCATCATACACTCTCTTGTAGAGTTTGAAGATCATTCCGTGTTGGCACAGCTGGGGCTTCCCGATATGCGTATCGCAATTCAGTACGCCCTGACCTATCCCGACCGTCTTCCTTCTCCCGTGGGAGGGTTGGATCTGACGACGGTTTCGTCGTTGCATTTCCATCAACCCGACACCTGCGTCTTTCCCGCTACGGAATTATGCCGACAAGCTATTCGCGAGGACGGAATCTACCCCACGGTGGTCAACGCAGCCAACGAAGTGGCGGTAAACGCTTTTTTGAATAAGCGCATCTCATTCCCTGCCATCGTTGACGTGGTTCGTAGGCAAATGGAGCAGACGGTTCAGGTGTCGAATCCCGACCTTGAAACCATTTTTGAAACCGACCGACAAGTCCGTGCAAATACGGAAACATTCATCTCAACTCTTTGACCCTTCCTCAAAGGAGAAATCGTTTTGGACATCTTTTTGCAGATTATTTATACCGTTTTGGTTTTAAGCGTCCTCATCTTCGTACACGAATTAGGGCATTTTATCGCGGCAAAGGCTTGTAAGGTCCGCGTTACGGAATTTGCCCTGGGGATGGGACCAGCCCTTTGGAAAAAGCAAGGAAAAGAGACCCTTTACGCCTTGCGGCTTTTCCCCATCGGCGGATATTGTGCGATGACGGGCGAGGACGAAGAGATCACCGACGATCCGAAGGCAATGCGGAACAAGCCCGTATGGATGCGTATGATCATCGTTTTGGCAGGCTCGGTAATGAATATGGCGTTCGGGCTGATCCTGGTAGCGATTATCGTCTGCTTCAGCAACATTCCCTCTACCACCGTAGCACAGTTCGATGAAAACGCAACGTCGGTAAATTGCGGACTTCAGGTGGGAGACAAGATCCTTGCCGTAAACGGAGATCGGGTTTCGGATTATACGGATATGGCAACGGAGATTTCCCGCTGCTACAATAAGGACACCGTTT
>JAGAOB010000010.1 GCA_017623895.1 Clostridia bacterium | reverse complement strand
CTATAGTCATAATTTTCCAAACGATTTCTTTTTCGCTTGGGAAATTCTTTTTTATTATCCACTTGCATCACCCATATCATTATAACACAAATCGGCAGAGAAAACAAGTTCTCCGCCGATTTTTTGTACCTGTCTTTTCTCCGCTAAGAATGCAGACCGAAACGGTCGCTCTCTTATTTTTTTATGCTTTTACGGCTTCATTGCTCGGTCAACGGCGTTCATATTTACGTTTTTCTCTACCGTTTTGGGGCAAACATTGATTGCGGTTTTTCCGCGGTTGAGTACCAAAGGCTCGCCCGAAGTATCGGTCAGCGTCAGGTTTCCGTCACGGTCGGTTCTGCTCCAGGTGATAGTGGTGTACTTGCCCTCGCTGATCAAATATCCTGTACCCGTTCCCGTGGTGGTAATATTCAGCAGCTTTTCCTCCATCGTTCGGGTGGCACAGAAAAGAACGATGATATTCTTAAAGGAAAGCTGTTCTCCGTTATTTCCGTCAACGTGCTTGTTTCCGTCGTGCTGATACCGCAAATATTCCTTTGCCTCGGCATCGTATACGTAATCCACCTTTTGATAGCTGGAAACGGGGATGTAAACGTGAAGTGCGTCGTCGGTACCTACGGGAACGGAGGTGTCAGCCGCGGGGAAGGAGATGGGAGATTCGAAATCTTCTCTCAGCGTGGTTCGGTATTTGAAATGCTCAATGCTCTTTGCGATGCCCTCTCCCGTCGTCATCATCGTATGCTCCAACGCCATCGTCTCAAGACGCTGGGGATCGCGGTAATAAACGTCCAGAGGATCCTTTTTCACGCCGTCGACGTTGTTGATCCTGCGGGAAGCAATTTGGTTATAAGCTTCGGTGCTTCCCCCTGCGTGGCAGTAAATGGCGTCAAAGGCTTGGGCAAAATCCAGGTAATAGGGGCGGGAGGATCGGATGGATCCGATTTCTTCCAAGGATTTGCAATCGGAGACAATCCCCATCAGACGGGTAATTCCCCCTTCCACGAGACATTCCAACAGGATGTCTACGTCGCTGATGCCTTCTTGGGGGAGTGCCTGCTTGATGTTGTTCAGCATAATGGCAACGGGGCGGGCGCCTACGTTGTTTGCTTCTGCCATAAGCCCCGTCAAGGGATTTTCATACAGCACGGGCTTTGGCGGATCGGGAATGTTTTCTTCCGTGGAAGCCACGTCGGAGGATGGCTGCGTTCCCTTCGTATCGGTGGCCGGCTCGGGCTCGCCGCAGGCGACGGATCCCAGACACAGTCCCAAGATGAAAAGAAAGCAGAGCGCAAGTTTCAATCGTTTCATAAAAAATCCTCCCGAAGGGTAAAATCTGCAGGCATTTTTATGTCCTATAACCTCATTATAAACGACTTCGCGAAATTTGTCAACACGTTTTTCTCCGTGTTCATAAAGGTGTAAAAAAAGTGCCCGATTTTTCCATCGGGCACTTTTCTTTATTCCATCGCCGCGATGCGGCGAGAAAGGGATTTTTGCTGTCGTTTCAGCAGAATTCGGAATGCAATAAATTCTGCGGTAGCCGTAATGATCCACGACGCGGGATAAATGAGGTAAAGCATAACTGCCCGCAATGCAACGGGAGAATCGGCGAACATCGGGTAGAAAGAAAAGATCCACCCCATACGGAATCCGCAGACTCCGATAATGGAGATCAGCATCGGCGAAAGGGAAGCTCCCATTCCCCGCAGAACGCCGCTCATTACGTCCATAATTCCAATGGTAAAATAGGGGATCACCACGCAGGCCATCCGCAACGACCCGTAATAGATTGCTTCCGCGGAATCGGTAATGTAAATACTCAAAAGAGGCTTGCTGAAAAGCCACATAAGAAGCCCTAAAACCGATCCTACGATGACCGCGCAGCTAACGCAGACCGTTACCACCCGTTTTACGTTGTCGTACCTGCGGGCACCCACGTTCTGTCCCGTAAAATTCAGTGCCGATTGGTGGAAGGAGTTGATGGTGGTATACAGAAAGCCTTCCAGATTTGCCGATGCGGCGTGCCCCGACATAAACACCGAGCCAAAGGCGTTGACCGAGGATTGCAGAATCACGTTGGAAATCGAAAACATCGCTCCCTGAATTCCCGAAGGAACGCCGATACGGATAATTTTCAGCAGAGGTGCTTTGTAGATCTTCAGCTTTTTCAGCTCTAATTTACAGGCGTCGGTGCGCTTGCTCAATGCGAGCAAAACCATAGTTGCCGCAAAAAATTGGGAAAGGATCGTCGCTAACGCGACCCCCGCAACGTCCCAATGAAAAACCGTGACGAAAATGGTATTGAGAAGCACGTTGATCACGCCCGCCAAGGTGAGAAAGATCAAGGGGCTTTTCGTGTCTCCACAGGCGCGCAGGATCGAAGCCCCGAAGTTGTAGACGATCGGACCTAAAATACCACCGAAATAAATTTTCATATAAAGAGAGGAGAGCGGCATCACGTCGTCGGGGGTTCCCATCCATTGCAGGAACGTTCCCGAAAAGCACACTCCCACCACGGTGAGAAAAAGTCCGCTGAAAATTGCCGCAGGAATTGCGGTATGGATGATGCGGTGAACTTCCTTTTCGTGGCCCGCCCCCAAGGCTTGGGCAACGGTAACGCCCGAACCCACCGAAAGGCCCATAAACAGGTTTACGATCAGGTTGGTAAGTGCTCCCGTAGCGCCGACGGATGCTACGGAAACGCTTCCGCAGAATTGTCCCACGATGATCAGATCCGCGGCGTTGAAGGTCAACTGCAGAAGTCCCGTCAGCATAATGGGAATCGTGTAGAGAAGGATCTTTTTTAAAAAAGGGCCTTCGCACATATTTACAGACGCTTTTGCCATAGTCTTACTTCTTTCTCTAATGTGAGTATATACCAAAACGGTGTAAAATTCCGTCTTTCAAAGAATACCGCCCGTCCGTGAAACGGAGGGGCAGTATGTAAAGGTTTTCGTTAAGAATTCTGTTTTTCCCTCGCTTGATTCAGCTTGTCGCTGCGGCGATTTTTCACGTGATCGGGAATGGGGCTGATTTCGCCTGCCGCCTGCAGGGACATCCGCGTCAAAACGGGTCCGACCAATTCGTAAATCAAAACGGCAAAGAGGGTAATGTTCCGAATAATTTCCCCGCTTGCTCCCAGCTCGGGGGTAGCGGCGGCGATGGTACACATTCCCAATGCCACACCCGCCTGCGGAAGCAGGGTGATCCCCAGATATTTACAGATCTGAGGCTCGCACTTGACCATTTTGGAGCTTGCAAACGTCCCCACGTACTTCCCTGCGGAACGGGCGAGGATATAGATGATTCCAGCAAGCACCACGTAGCCGTTTTTCAAAATTCCCAAATTCAATTCCGCCCCGCTGATGACGAAAAACAGGGCAAACAGGGGAGAGGTCCATTTGTCGGAGCGCTCCATTAAATCGTGGGAAAGAGGACAGAGGTTGCAGAACACCGTTCCCAGCATCATACAAACCAACAGGGAGGAGAATTGTACGTGAACGGGTCCGATATGGAATTCGATCATTGCCAAGGATACGGTGAGAAAGACAAAAGCAATGGTCAGGTTCAGACGGTTTGTGTTGGAGTTGAACAGCTTTTCAAGAATCGTAAGGACCCAACCCATAATTGCGCCCAGCAGAAGCGACGCTGCAATTTCTACGATGGGATTGACCAGGATGGATACCAGATCCACCGAGCCGCTTGCCATCGCCCGCGCGATGCCGAAGGAGACTGCGAATACGACAAGCCCCACCGCATCGTCCAATGCAACGATAGGCAGCAAAAGCTTGGTCAGGGGACCCTTTGCCTTGTATTGCCGAACCACCATCAGCGTAGCGGCAGGCGCCGTTGCCGTGGCGATAGCACCCAAGACCAATACCGTAGGCAGGGGGAGAGTTTCGGGCATCAGCAGGTGGATTCCGCAAAGCGCCAGATCCACGAATGCGGTGGCGACCAATGCTTGAAAAATTCCGATGACCGTGGCCTGCTTTCCCGTCTTTTTCAGCTCGGAAAGACGGAATTCGTTGCCGATGGAAAAGGCGATGAAGCCCAATGCCACCTCGGAAATCATCGCAAGTCCGGCCATTCCCTCGTGGGAGGTAAAGCCCAAACCGTCCTTTTGGAGCATCCCCAGACAGTGGGGACCCACCAGTACGCCTGCGATCAGATACGCAGTGACCGAGGGCAATTTCAATCGTTTGAACAGACGGGTCATAAGAAGTCCCGCCAAAAGTGCAATGGAAACGGAGAGTAACGTGGTTGCCATAAATACGTCTTCTTTCTGAATAAGATGGGAAAGGGCAGTTGTAAAACCTCGTCGGGAGACGAGGTTTTACTTGGCGTACCCGAAAGGATTCGAACCTT
>JAGAOB010000081.1 GCA_017623895.1 Clostridia bacterium | reverse complement strand
TAGCGGCAGCGGCGTCAGCGGCTTTTTTGCAACCCTTCTTGATCGCGATTGCAGCGCCGACGGTGTATGCCCAAACGGCGTTTTCAAAGCAGATGGGTTGGGTTTCGCGAACGATCTTGTCGCAGTCGATACCAAGATCCATCGTGATCTTTTTGCATTCCTCAATGGAGGAGATGCCGTATTCTTTCAGAACCTCGTTGATTTTGTCAACGCGTCTTTCGTAACTTTCAAACAATGCCATCTTTCGTTCCTCCTCTGATTATTCCTTACGGGGATCGATGTACTTAACGGCACCGTCGAAGCGGCCGTAAGTGCCCATCGCCTTGTTGTATGCGGTGGTGGGATCGTCGCCCTTTTTGATGAAGTCGGTCATCTTTCCAAGGGAAACGAATTCGTAACCGATTACCTGGTCGTCAGCGTCCAGTGCCATACGGGTAACGTAGCCCTCTGCCATTTCCAGATAGCGGACACCCTTTGCCTTGGTGCTGTACATCGTACCGACCTGAGAGCGAGCTCCCTTACCCAAGTCTTCCATACCTGCACCGATGGGAAGTCCGTCCTCGGAGAAGGCAGATTGGGAGCGACCGTAGACGATCTGCAGGAACAGCTCACGCATAGCGGTGTTGATTGCGTCGCAGACCAAGTCGGTGTTCAACGCCTCCAAGATAGTCTTTCCGGGAAGAATTTCGGAGGCCATAGCGGCGGAGTGGGTCATCCCCGAGCAGCCGATGGTTTCCACGAGGGCTTCTTCAATGATTCCCTCTTTGACGTTCAGGGTCAATTTGCAGGCACCCTGTTGGGGGGCACACCAACCCACACCGTGGGTCAAAGCGGAAATGTCCTTGACCTCCTTGGCCTGGATCCATCTGCCCTCTTCGGGGATGGGTGCGGGACCGTGGTGCGGACCCTTGGCGACGATACACATGTTTTCAACTTCGTGGGAATAAATCATATTGTGTAACTCCTTTCAAAAATCCGAGATATGGTTTTCAACCTTTTTATTATAATATAATTTTCCCCATTTTGCAATACTTTTTTTCGTTGCGGACAGGCTTTTAACAAAATTTTCGGAATTAAATGGAAGACAGGACGGGGATTCGGGTTGCTTTTTTGAGAAAAGTATGGTAAAATGAAAGAAAATATCGTTGGATCGGAGAGGTATTATGAAAGAATACTACGAGATTACCGTGGCGGGTGTGGATCGCAAGCTCCCCATTTGCCCCGTAAATGAGACGCTGTATATTGCGGGCTTCGTCATCTTCGGAGACGTGGAATTAACCCGTGCCTGCGCGCGGGATCTGCTGAAAAAGGCGCCCGAATTCGATCTTCTGATCACCGCCGAATCCAAAGGAATTCCCCTGGCTCACGAAATGGCGGCACAGGCAGGAATGAATCGGTATATCCTTGCCCGTAAGGCGCCCAAGCTTTATATGAAGGATCCCGTAGCGGTGGAGGTAAAATCCATTACCACGACCGCACGGCAGACCTTGTATCTTGACAAGTTGGATATGGACGCAATGCAGGGGAAGCGAATCCTCATCGTAGACGACGTGATCTCTACGGGAGAATCGTTGGCTGCATTGGAAACCTTGGTTCACAAGGCAGGGGGAAACATCGTCGGGAAAATGGCGATCCTTGCCGAGGGGGATGCCAAGGACCGAGAAGATATTCTTTATTTGGAGTATCTCCCGCTTTTCGACAGCGAAGGAAATCCTCTGTAAGCTTGCTTGAAACTATTTGGAAAGGAGGAGAGACCTATGGGAACGATTTTACAGGTCGACGGATTGAAAAAATCCTATTCCACCCGCACACTTTTTCGCGACGTATCGTTTAAGATCAACGAAGGGGACCGAATTGGTATTATCGGCGTTAACGGGGCGGGGAAGACGACGCTGTTTCGTATCTTGACGGGAAGGGAAGATTACGACGAAGGCTATCTGACCAAGGAAAAGGGCTTGAGTGCGGCGTATATGGAGCAGTATTCGGAGTTTACCTCCTGCCATACCGCCTACGACGAGGTTTTGACCCAATTCTCCTCTCTTTTGGAAAAAGAAACGGAACTGGAGCAGGTCAACGCCGCCTTGGAGACCTCCTGCGACGAGAGCTTGATCCGTCGCCAGCACGCCCTGTTGGAATCCTTTGAACGGGAGGGAGGATTGACCTTTCGTGCACGGATCCGTTCCACGCTTCTCGGCTTGGGATTGACTGAAACCGAGATTTCGCTTCCGATGATCTCCCTTTCGGGAGGACAGCGTACACGGGTCTTGTTGGCAAAGATCTTGCTGTCGGGGGCAAAGCTTCTGTTGCTGGACGAGCCGACGAACCATTTGGATATCCCGTCCATCGCGTGGCTGGAGGGATTTTTATCGGAATACAAGGGATCGGTTATCGTGGTGTCCCACGATCGGTTTTTTCTTGACCGCGTCACCAACCGAACCTTTGAGCTGGAGCAGGAACGGGTTACCGTATACGACGGAAATTATTCCTACTATAAAGAGAAAAAAGCCTTTGACCGCTTGACGCTGGAGCGGGAATACGAAAAAAAGAAAAAGGAGATCTCCCGCATCGAGGGGATCATTGCCCAACAAAAGCATTTTGGACAAGAGCGCAATTACGTCACCATCCGAAGCAAGCAAAAGCAGATCGACCGTATCGCCGCAGATTTGATCAAGCCCTCCGACGATCCCGAAAGCATCGGATTTTCTTTTCGTTCCGAGGGCGGGACGGGGAACGAGGTCGTAAAGATT
The DNA here is from genome assembly GCA_017623895.1 of Clostridia bacterium. Classification (GTDB taxonomy): domain Bacteria; phylum Bacillota; class Clostridia; order Oscillospirales; family UBA644; genus RGIG995. The sequence goes on along the minus strand of JAGAOB010000081.1, from coordinate 2,035 downwards.
CAAGATCTTTCGATGTCCTTTGAGGACAAACGGCTTTTTCACAACGTGACCTGCACCCTTTATAAGGAACAACACGCCTTTTTGGTGGGGCCAAACGGCTGCGGGAAGACGACGCTTTTGAAGATCCTATTGGGACAACAGTCTCCCGACAGCGGATCCTCGGAATTCGGCGCGCGGGTCAAGGTCGGATATTACGATCAAACGATCGGCGATCTCCACGACGAAAAGACGGTTTTTCAAGAGGTGTCCGACGCTTATCCCAAATTGGGGAACACCGCCGTGCGGACTGCCTTGGGCGCATTCCTGTTTCGGGGAGACGACGTTTTTAAGGAGATTTCCGTTCTTTCGGGGGGAGAGCGCGCACGGGTGGCGTTGACCAAGCTGATGCTTTCGGGTGCGAACCTTTTGATCCTGGACGAGCCCACAAACCACTTGGACATTCCCTCCAAGGAGGCGTTGGAGTATGCGCTTTTGTCTTACGACGGAACGCTGCTTGCCGTTTCCCACGACCGCTATTTTATCAACCGCTTGGCAGATCGCATTTTGGAACTGAACCAACACGGTGTGACGTCGGTCACGGGGAATTACGACGATTATCTTGCCTTTTGTGCTCGCCGAGTTCCGACACCCCCTTGCGTATCCCACGAACCTTTTGCGGCACCTAAGGAAAACGAATACGTAAAAAAGAAAGCGGAACAGGCTGCCGCCCGCAAAAAACAGGCGCGTCTGTCCCGAATTGAATCTGAAATTTCCGAAAATGAGGCAGCGATGGAGGCCTTGTCTCAGCAGTTTTCCGATCCCTGTGTTGCTTCGGATTATGCCCGCGTCGCGGAGCTGTCAGCACAGATAGAGGAATTGAAGCGTGTTACCGAATCCCTTTACGAGGAATGGGAGGAATTGTCCGGAGAGTGAAGATACTCGTTTGTGCACCCTCCGTTGGCTTCGCAGTTGCTTTTTTCCGTACACTCTTCCGAAATCACAGCGCCGTAAAAAACCTTTACGATGACGTTTTTTCGTTGCGCCGGACAATATTTTTTCCGAATCTCATATTCGTTCTCGTTGGCAAACATAAAATATCACTCCTTACGGAACAGTATATCCGTAAGGAGTTGTTTTTATGTTATGGAAAATGCCGCAATTCTTAAAAAGAACCGCGGCGCGTTGGCGGAGATGGAGGGATTCGAACCCACGTGCCGGCTCATCGTAGACAAAACGAGTTCGAGTCAAGTATTTTGTCAGACTTTTCTGGAATTTATTAGAACCTGTTGGACTTTTGTATCACGAAAAAAGTCAGAAAATTCAACGGTTTTCGAGATCGTGATTCTTGAAAATGCCCAAATTTCAATGTCGCACATTTTTCTCATAAAAAGGCAGTTCTAATAAAAAGCCTTTAGGATTCTATTAGAACTTTTATTAGAACCCCAGAAGTATGACTGAAAAAAGCGGAGAGATGTCAATGCAAAAAACAGGGGAAAGGAGCCGCAAACCTCGTGGCTGTTTTTTGTATAGCAAACAACGCCGTTAAAGTGTGATAAATCCTGTTTCTCCGCACAGATATTTATGTGTATTATATTATAAAGGAGTAGATTGAAATTGAAGGCGTTTTAATAATTCACAGTAATTTTAGAAAGAATGATGCTATCCTCATTGAAAATATGGGAAAATATGGTAAAATAATGTCGAATCTTAATAACGGAGGCATTATTTTATGCGAAATGAATTAAATCTTGTTTTGAAAGAATATTTTCGTATTCGGTTATCAGAAATAAAACTTGAACAGTGTTATACACAAGGAGATCTTGCAAGAATTTTACATATGGACAGGAGGACTGTTGCTGCAATTCTTCGAGGAGAACATTCTATGAGCGGGTTGACTGCGTCTTTATTTTTTGCCTAGCAATACCGCTTTGTCTTGTGTATGCACAGGAGTTCTCCTTAGAATGTTTTTTTATCTGAAGATGTGTACTCAGAAACAGCGTGAATTAAATATTCAATTTCATCCGAAGAAAAAGAACATGTTCCTTTTTGTACCTTC